>DASTMB010000075.1 GCA_035714365.1 Mycobacteriales bacterium
CGCCCGCCGGCAGCCGGTCCAGCCGGCGCGCCACCGCCGCGCGGGCCGCCGCGAGCGAGTCGTCCGCGGCGACGGCGCGCCCGACCGCCTGTCGCGCCGACCGGTGGGCGGCGCCGCCGCTGAGCTCCAGCCACGACGCCCGCAGCCGCGCGAACGCGGCGCCGCCCGCCGCGGGTCGCCCGAATGCGAGCCGGGCGTCGCGCAGCACCCGCTCCGCCGGCTCGTACGCCGTGACGAGCCACCGCCCGTCCGGGTGCCGGAACACCGGCGGCCGCCGGCGGGCGTCGCGGTAGTAGTCGAGCGCCCGCTCCTGGAACCGCGCGTTCCCGCTCGCCACGTCGGCGAAGAACGTCGCGTCGTCGAGGTCGCGCACCGGCGCCGCCGGGGGCGCGTCAGGCGTGCTGGAACGTGGCGGCGGCATGGCTGACCGGCTCGCGGGCGGGGGCGGGCGGTGCGGTGCGGCGTTCGACGCGTTCGACGCGCCCGGCCCGCATGTGCACGACGATGTGGGCGACCCGTAACGGCTTCGGCCCGTGCGCCACGAGGATCGTCGTGCAGTCGGTGCGCGCGAGCGCGTCGAGCACGTGCTCCTCGCTGCGGGCGTCGAGGTTGCTCGTGGCCTCGTCGAGGATGAGGACGGGCGGCGTCCCGAGCAGCGCGCGGGCGATCGCGATGCGCTGCCGTTGCCCGCCGGAGAACGCGTGCCCGCCGTCGATCACCGGCGTGTCGAGCCCCATCCGCAACGACGCGACCAGCTCGCTGAGCCCGGCCGCCGCGATCGCCGCGTCGACCTCGGCCGGTATCGCGTCGCGGCCGAAGGTGACGTTGCTCCGCACCGTGCCCGGGTACAGCGCGATCGTCTGCGCGACGTAGCCGATCGCGGGCAGGCACGGCCTGCCGTGCGCGTCGAGGTGGCGGAGCGACCCCTCGTCCGGTGCGAGGAGCCCGGCGAGCACGCGGGCCAGCGTCGACTTGCCGCACCCCGAGTCGCCGACGACGGCCACGGTCTCACCCGGTGCCACGGTCAACGTGACGCCGTCGAGGGCGGGTGCCGCCGCGCCGGGGTAGCGGTACACGACGGCGTCGAGCTCGATCGTGACGTGCCGGCGGACGCGCTCCCGCGTGTCCTGCGGCGCCGCCGGCTCCTCGAGCACGTCCTCGACCCGCATCACGTGCGCGTGTACCGAGACGAGGTTGGTCACGCTGGCCGTCACGTTGCCCACCGGGCCGAGGAACGCCGCCGCCGACAGGCCGAACGCCACGGCCTCGACGAGCGACCCCGTCGTCGCCTGCGCGATGAGGACGAGCGCCGGCGCCGCCACCAGGCGCAGGGTTGCGGTGACCGCCTGCGCGCGGTTGTCGACCGTGGCGGCGCGGCGCATGGCGGCGAGCTCCGTCTCGTACACCTCGCTCCACTCGCGGGCGAGCAGGTGCTCCGCCGCGTGCGCCTTCGCCTGCTCGATCCCGAGCAGGAGGGTGACGAGCTTCGCGTGCCCGACGGAGCGGCGTTCGAGCTGCGTGAGGGAGTGGACCCGGGTCCACCGGTACGCCACCACCGGCACGGCGACGAGCATCGCCGACACCGCGAGCGCGAACAGCCCGACGGCGGTGTTCACGACCATGAGGCCGGTGAGGTACAGCGCGGCGGCCGCGGCGTCGACGAGGCTCGTCACCGCGACGGCGCTGAGCGCGTCGCGGATCGAGGCGGTGCCGGTGAGCCGCGACAGCAGGTCCGCGCTGCTCCTGGTGTGGAAGTACGGCAGGTCGAGCCCCACGACGTGACCGACCAGCTCGGACGTGATCGTCCGGTCGTGCGCCGTCTTGATCGCCAGCAGCAGCCGTCCGCGCGCGACCGCGAACGCGCCGCAGACAGCGCCGGTCGCCACGAGCAGCGCCGCCAGCGCGCGCCACGAGAAGCCCGACGGCGCCACGGCGTTCGCGACGACGAGAGGCGTGAGCAGGGACGAGACCTGGAGCACCGCCGTCGCCGCCGCCGCACCGGCGACGGGGCGGCCGAGACGGCGGCCGAGACGGCGGTACATCGCGACGACGCGGGGGAGCGCCACGTGCCGGACGGCGCGGGCGCGCACGGTGCCCTCGGCGGGCCGGACGGCGATCACGACCCGGGAGAACTCGCGCCGGAACTCGCGGCGTGGCAGGCGGCGCCGCCCGAGCGACGGGTCCATGACGGTGACCCAGCGCTTCGTCATCCTCTCGAGCACGACGTAGTGCTCGTTGCGCACGTGGGCGATCGCGGGAAGCGTGGCCGGGTCGAGCGCCGCGAGCGGAGTGCGCGCCCCGTGCGCCTCGAAGCCGCACACGCGCGCGGCGCGGACGATGTCGCTCGCCCGCGCACCGTCCCGGCCGACGTTGCAGAGACGGCGCGCGTCGCGCATCGACAGCGGCGTGCCGTACGCGCGGACGACCGCCGCGAGACACGCGGCGCCGCAGTCGGCGGCCTGCATCTGCGCGACGAACGGCACGCGCACGCGGCGGGCGCGGACCATCGTCAGGAGTCCTCTCGCGCTGATGCCGTGGCGGCGGCGGGTCATCCCGCCACCGCCACGGCGGTGGCTCACGCGGACTGGATCGTCAGCAGCTTCATGTTGACGATCGGCAGCACGAGCCGCCCACCCACGATGGCGTCGAGCTCGTCGTCGGAGATCTTTTCGTACGCCGTCGTTGACACGGTTCCTCCCAATGTGTCGGAGATGGTCCGGGCAAGGTACGCGCCGTTGTCGGGCCGGTCAACGGAGGTTCGCGAGGCCCGGGCAGGAGCCGGAAACCGTTGCGGCGCAGCGGTTACAGCCTCGGAGGCAAGGTGAAGACGATTCGGTAAAAACGACCCGCTACCTCCCTTGCCGGGCTTCTCGGGCGTGGTTACCGTGCCCGCACTCGAACCGCCGACCAAAGGAGCAGAGATGGCAACGAAGCCGGATTTCGACGCGTTCGTGCAGGCAGTCAGGACGTTCGAGCTCGACGACGCCACGATCGAGGCGACCGCGCACACGTCGGCCGTGCAGGCCGAGGTGATGGAGCAGGTGCGGACGCGGCTGGAGACGCCGTCGGCGTGAACGGCTGACCAGGGCGGGGGTCCGGACGGGCCCCCGCCCACGCATCGAGGGGGTACACCGTGCAACTCGTAGCGACGCCCGAGCACGTCGTCGAGGACAGCTTCTGGGTCCGGATGATCGACGGCCGCGCCAACTACTTCCACCTGCTGTTCATCGAGCCGCACCTGCACCGCGCGCACGCCGGACGCGTCGCCGCCGCGGTCGCCGAGGAGACGCTCTCGCCGTTCGCGGCCCACCGGTACGCGCAGCCCACGCCGCTGCACCGCGCCGTCGTGAGCGCGCTGCTGGCCGAGCCCGCCGGGTCGCTGGCCGACGCCGTGGCGCGGCCGTGGCACGCGGCGAACGCGCGTCCCGGTCTGCCGTTGCTCGTCGTCGGCGACCGCGACGGGCAGCGCGCCGGGACCGACGCGGAACATGCCGACCTCGAGCGCGCGATGGCCGCGCTGCGTGCCGCCGGTCTGTCCTACTTCGTCGACCTCGCGGTCGGCGCGGTCGTCGTCGGCGAGCCCGGAGCCGTGACGTCGGCCGAGGTCGCCGTCGTCGGCGGGCCGGCCGTGCCCGGCGCGGCGGGGCTCCTCGGGGTGGCGGCGCGCTGCTTCGCCGCGCAGTGGCTCGACGTCGAGACCCGCGCGCGCGGTGACGAGCCGGACGTGGCGGCGTTCGCGGACGCCGTGGACCTGTTCGCCTCGTCCGTCGTGCACGAGCTGCTCCGGCGCGACGCGATCGGCGTCGACGCGCGCGGTGCCGCGCCCGGCGCCGGCGCCCCCCACGAGTACGCGGCCTCGTGGGCCGGCCTGCTCGACCGTGAGCTGCAGCTCGAGGCGTGCGCCGCGGCGCTGGCGGAGCGCAACCCGCTCTGCGTCGAGCTCCTGCGCTGCTGGTACCCGTGCCACCCGCGCTGGACGTCGTTGTTCGGCTCACCCTTCGACTACCTGGCGGCGCTATGACCACTCACGACGTCCCGACGGCCCAGACGCTCGCCGTGCACAGCGTCGAGGGGTTCCTCACCGCGGCCGAGTGCGCCGCGGTGCGGGCGGAGATGCGGGAGGTGCTGCTCGCGCACGGCGAGCAGACGTTCGGCGCGGCGCGCTCGACGTCGGTCCACTCGGTGGACGGGCTGCCGACCGAGACGGCGATGAAGCTCTACGAGCCGGCCGGCCGCGTCGAGGTGACGCCCGTCCCCGACGCCGTGCGGCGCATCGCCGAGGGCGCGTTCGCCCGCGCGGCGGGGACGTTCGGCCGGGCCGTGCCCGCGGCGAGCCGCATCGCGGACCTGATCTACATCGAGTACGGCGAGGGGCAGTTCGTGACCCCGCACGTCGACTACCGCCACAACGACGACGACCCGCGGCGGCCGAAGGTGGCCGGCATCAGCATCCTGCTCTCGGACGACCACGTCGGCGGCGAGTTCTTCGTCGAGACGTGCGGGTCCGACGAGTCGTGGGTGGACACGGACGGCGTGCCCACGGTGCGCGAGGGCGCGGACAGCAGCGGCGAGTGGTTCACGAGCCTGCGCCGAACGCGGTGGCGGGCGCAGCCGCGCGCCGGCGACGCCGTCGTCTACGGCTCCCAGCTCACCCACGGCACCGAGCCGGTCGTCGCCGGCCGCGCCTGCAAGCTCATCGGATTCCTGACGACCGGAGGGGACTAGAGATGCACGACATAGAGGCGGTCGCGCTCGCCGACGCCAACCCCAACATGTCCGACCTCGACCGGCTGGTGAACCTGTACTGGGGTCTGTCGACGGTCCTCGCGTACGGCGTCCCGGGTGCTGTCGTCGAGCTCGGCTGCAACGAGGGCCTGACCAGCATCTGGTTCCAGAAGATCATCGACCACTTCCGGCCGGACACGGCGTTCCACGTGTTCGACTCGTTCAAGGGGCTGCCCGCGCCGGGTGTCCACGACGCGTACCTCGTCGAGGGCGAGTGCGCGACGACGCGCGAGCGGCTGGTGGCCAACTTCGAGCGGGCCGGCCTGCGGCTGCCGCGGATCCACGAGGGGTGGTTCGACGAGACGCTGCCGGTCGGCTGTCCCGAGCAGGTCGCCTTCGCGTACCTCGACGGCGACTTCTACGACTCGATCATGGTCAGCCTCGAGGTGGTGTACCCACGGCTCGCGCCTGGCGCGCTCGTGATGATCGACGACTACTGCGACAACGACGTCAACCCGCGCGCCTGGCCCGGCCTGCCCGGCGTGAAGAAGGCCTGCGACGAGTTCTTCGCCGACCGCCCGGAGTCCGTGTCGGTCCTCGTCGGCACGGGTGACCTCACGATGGGCTACTTCCGGAAGGTGGCGTCGTGATCCCCGCGGGCCGGTTCCCGTTCGTCGCGCTCGAGGGCACGGACGGGGCCGGCAAGTCGACGGTCCGCGACGAGATCCGGTCCCGGCTCACGGCGGACGGCCGCGCCTGCATGCTCGTCGGCCAGCACGGCTGGCTCTGCCCCGACTCGTCGCGGGTGCTCATCGACGTCCGGGCCCAGCGGCACGGCTGGAGCGCGACGGAGATCTCCGACGCCTACTTCCGGGACAAGCAGCTGCACGCGCAGGCGAGCATCAGGCCGGCGCTGGCCGCCGCACCGGTGATCGCCGACCGGTTCGTGTACAGCGACGCGGTCTATCACGAGGTGCTCTACGGCATCCCGATGGAGCGCACGCTCGAACGGCACCGGAGCGGCGGGACGCTCGTGCCCGACGCCGTGGTCTTCGTAGCAGTGTCGCTGGACGACGCGCTCGCGCGGATCGAGCAGCGCGCGAAGGCCAAGCGGTCCTACGAGAACCGCGAGACGCTCGCGCTCATCATCGACGGCTACTGGCGCCTGTTCACCGGCCCTCTCCGCGAGCTGCTGCCGCCCGTCGTGATCTTCGACAACACCGATCCGGACTGGCGGGACCGCGTCGCGCGCGACCTCCTGCCGCTCGTGTCCGCGCCCGGTGCCGGCCTCGTGCCGTCCGAGGCGCTCGCCGCCCTCGCCGAGCCGGCCCGATGAACGTCGTCACGCCGGGCGGCCGCGACCCGCTGTCGGTGATCCTCAAGCTCGTCGGCGAGACCTGCAACATCAACTGCTACTACTGCTTCGAGAAGCGGAAGCCGTACGAGTCCGCCGAGCGGCTCACCCCCGAGCTGCTGCGCACGTTCCTCTCGCGCTGCGGCGACCGGCCGCTGGCCGTCGAGCTGCACGGCGGTGAGCCGCTCCTGCTCGGCAAGGAGGCGATGCGCGGCATCCTGCGCGAGCTCGGCCGTTACCCCGGCCGCGTCCAGGTCCGGATGCAGACGAACGGCACGCTGCTCGACGACGAGTGGCTCGACCTGCTCGACGGGAGCGAGGGGTGCCGCGTCGAGATCGGCATCAGCCTCGACGGTGACCGCGACGCCAACGCCTTCCGCGTCGACTACGCGGACCGCGGCACGGGCGACCGGGTCGAGCGGGCGCTGCGGCTCATGGGCGAGCGGGGCCGCCGCACCGGCGTGATCGCGGTGGTGACGAAGCGGTCGCTCGGGCGCGCCGCCGAGCTGCTCGACCACTTCGCGTCGTTCGACGCCGTCGAGGCGGTCAACCTCGCGCCGTGCTTCGACCTCGCGGTGATCCCCAAGCGGCTCCCGCCCGGCAACCGCGCGTCGCTGCTCGCGCTGAACCCCGCCGGCGCCGCGATGCCGGGGTGGGCGGTGACGCCGGCGGAGTACGCGACGTTCGTCTGCGAGGCGTACGACCACTGGCGGGAGGCCGGCCTGTACACGAAGTTCATCGTGGACCCGCTGTTCTCGATCATCCGCAAGCTCGGCGGGCACGAGCCGTCGTCGTGCCACTTCACCGAGATGAAGTGCGCGTACGTGCTCACGCTCTACCCGGACGGCCGGCTGGGCAGTTGCGACGAGCTGCCGATGCCGACGGCCCTGCACGGCAACGTCGAGACCGTGGACCTCGACGCGGCACTCGCGCTGCAGACGGCGCGCGCGCTGGAGTCGGGCATGGCGCGGCTGCTGGCGAGATGCTCGGACTGCGCGTACCAGTCGAGCTGCGGCGGCGGCTGCATCGCGACCCGGCTGCGGTACGAGAACACGCCGCTGGAGGAGCAGTACTGCGCCTACCGGATGACCGTCATCGACCACGTCGCCGCGAGCCTGCCGTGCCCGGCCTGACGCTGACCCACGCGGGCGGCGTGACGGCCGAGGGGGCCGCGGCGGCCGCGGTCGACCGCTGGTGCGAGGAACGAACCCGCGCGATCCACGCCGGCCTCGGCGCGCTCGGCGTCGCGCACCCGGTGCTCGACACGATCGCGGCGCTGCCGCCGCGGGTGGGGGTCGTCGTCGCCTCGCACCTCTGCTACCTGGTGTCGCGGGCCGCCGCCGAGGAGGACGAGGCCGCGGCGGGTGCGGCGTTCGAGGCGACGGCGCGGGTGGCGCGGGTGCTGGAGACCGGCCGGGCCACCGCGTCCCGCGCCGACAGCGTCCGCGTCGACGATCCGAGGTACGGGTCGCCGGTCGTGCTGCCGCTGCGTGCCGCTCCGCTCGCCGGCACGCCGCGGCTCGCGGACGCGGTCGCCCGGCTCGAGGACTGCGGGATGGGCGGCCTGCTCGACCTGGGCCTGCGGCTGCTCGTCGTCCTCGACCCGGTGCCGGCGCGGGGCGAGATGCGCTCGTACACGATCCGGACCTTCCCCGGGATCGTCTGGACCGAGGACGTCGCGTGCGACATACGGCTCGCCGAGGCCATCGCGCACGAGTCCGCGCACGCCTCGTTGAACCTGCTGCTCGCCGCCGCCGACGTCACGTTCCCCGCGGACCTGCGCTACTTCTCCCCGTGGAAGGGCGTCGAACGCCCCGCCTTCGGGCTGGTGCACGCGGCGTTCGCGTTCTCGACCCTCTGCGGGTACTGGGCGGCCGCCGCCGGCGGCGCTGACGACGAGCAGCGGCGTTACTGCGAGCAGCGCCGGCACACCGAGGCCGAGCACCTGCGGTCCGTGCGGCCCGCCGTGCTCGACGCGCTGCGGTACGTCGAGGACACCGAGCTGCGCGACCTGCTGACGGAGGTCTGCGTGCGATGAGCG
Organism: Mycobacteriales bacterium; assembly: GCA_035714365.1. GTDB lineage: Bacteria > Actinomycetota > Actinomycetes > BP-191 > BP-191 > BP-191. The sequence goes on from DASTMB010000075.1 coordinate 8,121, forward strand.
GAGCGGCCACGCTCGCGGCGGCGAGCCTCGACGTGGACGACGCCGAGCGCATCGGTCGCGACTTCGTCGCCACGTCGCTCGAGGAGGCGCTCGCGCGGGCCGGGGTCGCGGTGGCGCCGGACGCGGGCGACGGCGACGGGTTCGGCGCCCGGCTCGTCACCGTCCAGCGCAGCCAGCGCACCGACGACGGCTCGCGCCGCCGCTCGCTCGTCCGGCGCGAGGTGGCGTGGCTGGCGCGGACGGTGCGGCCGCGGCACGCGGTCGTGCTGCACCCGTTTTGCGGGCCCGGCCACTACGCGTCGGCCCTGCGGCGTTACGACGTGAGCGCGTACCGCGGGCTCGACCGGTCGGTGCCGGTGGTAACCGCGGCGCGCCGCCTCCACCGGTGGGGACCGTCGTTCCGGTTCGAGGTCGCCGACGCGCTGGCGACCGCGTGCCCGCCGGACTCCGCCGACCTCGCGCTGCTGACGTACGAGACGCTCAACGCCGTGCCGGAGGCGACCGCGCGGGACCTGCTCGGGTCGCTGGTCCGGGCGGTCCGGCCGGGCGGTCACCTGTTCGTCGACGTGCAGCCGGCACCGCCCGAGGAGGTGTCGGTGCGGACGTTCGCCACGCCGCGGTGGAGCGTCTTCGCCCCGGAGCCGCAGCTGCTCCTGGTCGACCGGGTCGAGACCGCGGCGCCGACCCCGCGCATCGAGGTCCGGGTCGCGGTCGTGCCGCTCGCCGGCCCGCAGCGGGCGCGGATCGTGCGGAGCACGCGCTGGTGCCACGACGTGACCGCGCTGTGCGGGAGCATCGGGACGGCTCGGGTCGTCGCGGCGGCCTCGCTGCACTCGGGGACGCGGTCGGACAAGCCGGAGACCGCGCGGGCCCGCCAGCTGGTGATCAGACGGGAAGACGTGACATGACGAAGCGGTCCACCAAGGTGCTGGCGTACGTCGTCGACGGCGACCGCGTGTGCGTGTTCGAGCAGCCGGCGTCGCCGGACGCGGGGGTGCAGGTCCCGGCGGGGACGGTGGAGCCGGGGGAGGACCCGGAACGCGCGGCGTTGCGCGAGGCGGTCGAGGAGACGGGGCTCGCCGGGCTGGAGATCGTCCGGTACCTCGGAGCGACCGAGTTCGACATGGCGCCGTTCGGCCGCGACGAGGTCCAGCGCCGGCACGTGTACGAGTTGCGTTGCACCGGTGCGGTGCCGGAGCGGTGGACGCACGAGGAGCGGTACGCGACGGGCCAGGACCCGATCCGGTTCGACCTCTACTGGCTGCCGATCGGCGAGGCGAGGGCGCGCCTCATCGCGAGCCACGGCGCGCTGCTCCACCGGGTCGGGTCCGGCGACGGCGCCGATGCGCTGCTCGGCGACCCGCACGAGCCCACGCCGTTCCACCCGACTCCGTACTTCCTCGCGCAGCTCCGCCGCCAGGGCGTGCCGGTGCGCGAGGTGCTCTCGTTCACCGGGCTGAACACGATCGCGCGCCTCGACGACGACCGCGTCGCCAAGGGCTTCTTCGGCTACTACACGGTGCTGCGGCACATCCCGCAGCGGTACCGGCCGGAGTGCTACGGCTACTACTGGTACCGCGAGCTCGACGCGACGGCGTACGCGACGTGGCTGGAGCGGTTCCGCGTCGAGGCGCGGCTGCTCACCGAGCTGCGGGGCCACCCGAACGTCATCCGCGTCGACTCCCATGACCTCGACGCGGAGATCCCGTACTACGTCATGCGGTTCGCGCCGGGAGGCTCGCTCGACGCGCACCTGCGGCGCTTCCGCGCGCGGGGCGAGCACCTTCCTCTCGACGTCGTGCACGACTTCGCGGCGCAGCTCCTCGACGGGCTCCAGGCGTTGCACGACGCGGGCTACGCCCACCGCGACGTGACGCCGGAGAACGTCTTCCTCGACGGCGACCGCGTGCTCCTCGGTGACCTCGGGTACGTGCGCAGGCTCGACGGCGAGCCGGAGGAGCCCGCCCCCAAGGACCCGATGTTCTACTGGCCGCCGGAGTTCGACGAGGCGTTCCACGTCGCGGGGCCGCAGGCCGACGTGTACGGGTTCGGCATGGTGCTCCACCGGATGCTCACGCACACGCTGCCGCGCTTCGGGTCGTCGCTCGCGCCGATCGCGGACCGGTGCGGCCCGGAGTGGGCGGAGCTGGTGGCGCGCTGCGTGGACCCGGACCAGGGACGCCGGTACGCGAGCGTCGCGGACTGCGCCGCGGCGTTGCAGGCGATCGACGCCTCGTAGGCGCGACGCGGCCCCTCAAGCCTCCTGGGGCACGCGCGACGCGACGACGTCGGGAGCGAGGAGCCCCGCCACGGCGAGCTGTCCCGCCGCGGCCTCGACGACCGCGCGGACCGTGTCCACCGGGCGCTGCCACCGCTCGGTCAGCAGCGCGACGACGTCGCCCGTCGCCCGCCCGTCGTGCGCCAGCCACACCTCCGCGCCCGCCCGCGTCACCGGGTTGTCGGTCGCCCCGGTGATCAGGTAGCCGTCCGTGTAGCGCGCGACGCAGTGCCAGGCGCTGCGGACGAGTGACCCGGGCGCCGCCACCGGGTCCGGCGGGTGCCAGCCCAGCAGCGCACCGGCGGAGATGCCGGCGGCGCGGCGGAGCGTCCGGCTGACGGCATCCGCGGCGGTGTCGCCGGAGGCGCCGGCGGAGACCAGCTCGGCGCGCGTCCCGGTGAACGTCGCGAACAACGCCGCGTCATGGCGCTGCGCGCGCCGAGCCAGGAACTTGCGTGGGACGTAGAGGTCGTCATGGACGGCGACGGCCGCCTGGACCGCGTAGTCCAGCGCGATGAGCGTCGCCTCCACCGCGGTCGCCCAGTCGCCGCTGGCGAGGGCGCCCGCCGCGTCCCGGTGCACCCCGCCCTGCAGCGCCGCGTGGCTCTCCACGACCAGCGCGCCCACCCCGTCCCGCGGCAGCCCGGCCCGCACGGCCGCCACCGCCTCCGCACCGTGCAGCACCGGGCCGTCCGTGAGCTCGAGGAACGTGCGCGTCGACTGGACCAGCCGGCTCGCCGTCGGCGTCAGGCTGGTGGCCGGCAGGTGCTCGATCCGGAACCGGTCCGCCACGGCAGCGACGTCGGCCGGCGTCATCCCGCTCACGTGGACGGAGTGGTCCGCGATCGGTGGCGGGACGACCGGCCGGTCCGGCGCCCGGTCGAGCAGCGCGACGAGGTCGATGTCGGAGTACCGGTTGCCGAGACCGAACGCCCGGCTCCCGCCGAGCACGATCCCGGTCGCCGCCGTCTCCTCGACCAGGCGCGGCAGGTAGGCGACGAGCGCCTCGGCGACCACCGCGTCCAGGCCGTAGCCGGTCAGGTCCCCTACCCCCGCCAGGATGCTCGTCACGAGACGGGAGTGTAGGAACGCGGGGGCGTCTTGTGACCGGGGGTTGCCGGTCGCGGAGGGCTAGCCCACGCGGCGGTCGCCGGCGCCGACGTGGCCGTTGTTGGCCGGCGTCGGCTGGCTCGGCACGGACGGTGCCGCGGGGGCGTCCGGCAACGGCCGCACCACGCCGGCCGCGATGACCTCGTTGGCGAGCTTGGCCCGGCGGTTGGTGCCCTCCGGGATGCGGAACTTCTGGTACAGCCGCAGGAGGTGCTGCTTCACGGCGGCCTCGGTGACGACCAGCTCCTCGGCGATCTCGCGCGCCGACGCGGGCGCCACGAACGCGTCCTGCCGCAACGCCGGCCGGCACAGGGCGGTGAGCACCTCGAGCTCGCGGCGGGTCAGGTCGGGGGCGGAGATGCGGCGCAGCTCCATCGTGTCCGAGGCGGCGACGGCCACGCCGTCGTCCAGCTCCTCGACGCCGCCGACGCGGGCCCGCGCGGTGCCGAACGACACGACGTCGCCGTCGCGGAGCGTGCGGCGGCCGACGGGGCGGCCGTTGACGCGGGTGCCGTTGGTGGACAGGCCGAGGTCGGAGATGTAGACGTGCGGGCCGCGCCGGACCAGCTCGGCGTGCAGCCGGGAGACGGTCGGGTCGTCCAGCGAGATGTCGACGCCGGGGCCGCGGCCGACGGTCGTGACGTCGTCCTTCAGGTCGAAGACGGCGTTGCTGTCCTCGATGCGCAGGAACGGACTGGGCACGACGGCGACCTCCCGGGCGAACGGTGGCCCGGTGGTGACGCCGGGCTCACACCCGGGATACCCGTCTCCCGGGCGCCCGACACCACCGGTTTCTCCGCCCGTGACCCGGATCGGTAGACTCCCCCGGACCGGAAGGGGCGAAGCACAGATGGTGGACAAGCCCGCGAAGGGCCTGGCCGACGTCGTCGCCGCGTCGACGGCGCTCTCCGACATCGACGGGCGCGCTGGCCGCCTGTTCTACCGCGGCTACGACATCCACGACCTCGCCGGGCGCATCTCGTTCGAGGAGTGCGTCCACCTCCTGCTGCGCGGCACGCTCCCGACCCGCGACGAGCTCGCCGCGCTGGAGGCGGAGCTCGCGGAAGCCCGCGCCCTCCCCGCCCTGGTCGACGACGTCGCCCCGCGGATCAAGGACGCGACGCCGATGGAGGCGTTGCGGACGCTGCTGTCGCTGGTCGGTCACGGCGACCCGGACAAGGACTCCAACGCCGCCGACGCCAACCAGCGCAAGGCGGTCCGGCTGGTCGCGCAGATGCCGTTGCTGGTGGCGCGGTTCGAGCACGCGCGGCGCGGCACGACGATGCCGGAGGCCGACCCGTCGCTCGGCATCGCCGGCAACTTCCTGCTCCAGATCACCGGCAAGGCGCCCGACGCGCGCGCCGTCGAGATCTTCGACGAGTGCCTCGTCCTGCACGCCGACCACACGATGAACGCCTCGACGTTCGCCGCCCGCGTCTGCGCGGCGACGTTGTCCGACATGCACTCGGCGGTCGTCGCCGCGATCGGCACGCTCAAGGGCCCGCTGCACGGCGGCGCCAACGAGGCGGTCATGAAGTCGCTGGTCGAGATCGGCGACCCGGAGCAGGTCGACGAGTTCGTCCGCCGCGAGCTCGACGCCGGCAAGAAGCTCATGGGCTTCGGCCACCGCGTCTACAAGACCGAGGACCCGCGCGCCACGCACCTGCGGCGGCTCTCCCGCGAGCTCGGCGAGCTGTCCGGCGACACGACGTACTACCGCATGTCGAGCGACATGGAGCGGGTCGTGCTGGAGGTCAAGGGCCTCTACCCGAACGTCGACTTCTTCGCCGCGAGCGTCTACCACGCGCTCGGCATCCCGACGGACCTGTTCACGCCGGTGTTCTCCGTCTCGCGGATGGCGGGCTGGACGGCGCACGTGGTGGAGCAGCACGCGGACAACCGCCTGATCCGCCCGGACAGCGAGTACATCGGCCCCCGCGACCAGAAGTGGGTCGCGATCGACGAGCGGGTCCCGGCCCAGGCGTGACCGACGCGACCGGCACCGAGGAGGCCGTCGAGGTCGCGGTCGAGTCGACGCCGCTCGCGCCGGAGGCGTCGTCGGTCTACGTCGTCGACTGGGTGTCGGCGCCGGACCTCGGGCCGATCCTCGACGCGACGCACCTCGCCGTCTCCCGCTACCCGGCGGGCTGGCGTCCCGAGGCGCCGTTGGTCGGGTTCCACGTCGTGATCGCCGACGACGAGGAGACGACTCTGGTCTGCGCGGAGAGCGCGCTGGACGCGCTGCCGCCGCCGGTGGCGAGCGAGGGCGGGTGGCGGCGGATCACGTTCGCCGGCCCGCTGCCGTGGGAGCTGGTCGGCTTCCTCGCCGACGTCGCCGGCCGCCTGGCCAGTGCCGGCATCCCGCTCGCGGCGATGGCCGGGTTCACCACCGACCACGTCCTCGTCCGGGCCGCGCACGCCGACCTCGCCGTCGAGGTGCTGCGCGGCCACGCGCCGCCGGCCCGCCGCCCCGGCCTCGAGCCGTGAGCCGGCTCGCCCGCGTCGGCAACGAGGCCCCCGCGCTCGCCGTCGTCGCCGTCGGCCTGGTCGGCCTGGTCGCGGCCGCGCAGCACCACTGGCGCAAGGGCCTCTACGTCGTCGCCGCCGCGCTGCTCCTCGGCGGCGTGCTGCGGCTGGTGCTGCCGACGCGCCGCGCCGGCACGCTCGCCGTGCGCGGCAAGGCGCTCGACGTCGTGACGTTGCTGATCCTGGGTGTGGGCGTCGCCCTCCTCGCCGGCGTCGTCCCCGCCTAACGCCGCGCCAGCGCCACCGAGTCGAACGCCCGCCCGTCGACGCCGATCGCCTCGACCGTCAGCCGGTCCGCCGTCGCGCGCAGCCGCACCGCGTGGTGCACCGTGCGCATGAGCACGATCCGCCCAGGGCCCTTGCACAGCGTCGGCAGCGACGGGTACAGGTCCGCGCCGCCGCCGCCGGTCGTCACGTACGTCACGCCGCCCTCGCCGCGGAACCGTTCGTACGTGTGGTTGTGGCCGGCCAGCACCAGGTCGACGCGGTTGCGGAACAGCGGCACCCACGAGCGCACCACGCCCGGATCCGGCCCGTGGAACGAGCACGACACCGCCGGCTGGTGGAACACCACGACGCGGAACGCCACCGGCCGCGGCGCGGCGAGCACCCGGCGGAGGAACGCGAGCTGTGCGGCGTCGCCGGTGCGGTTGGCGTCGAGCACGACGAGCTGCACGGTGCCGACGAGGGCGGTGTACCAGCGGGCCTTCATGCCGAGCGCGCGCATCACCGCCGCGCCGCCGGCGGTGGCCTCGTCGTGGTTGCCGAGGGAGGCGTAGAGCGGCGTGCCGCGGCGCAGCAGCGGCGCCAGCGCCGACCGCGCGAACGCCGCCTGCGCCGCCGTCCCGCGCGTGTACGCGTTGTCGCCGGTGGTCACGACCGCGTCGAGCGGGCGCGGGCTGAACCGCCCCATCGCCGCCACGACCTGCCGGACGGCGGGGCCGTCGACGCCGTAGTCGCCGAGGACGCCGATCACGGTCACCGGCCCGGCCGCCGTCGGTGGCGCCGTGGCGGACGGCGACGCGACGGGCGACGGCGTGACCGTCGCGCTCGCCGAGGTGGCCGGCGCGGACGGCGGGCCGGTGCCGTCCGCCCCGGGCCGCGCGTCGCGGCCGCACGCCGCCAGCAGGACCGCGAGCGCGAGCGCCGGCGCCGCCGCGAGGACGCGCGGTTCGCGGCTGCGGTGCGGCATTCGGTAGCCTCGCCTCCTCACTGACCCCACCATTGTCGAGGAAGTCCATGCCCACGACGCACCGCGTGACGCTCATCCCCGGCGACGGGACCGGCCCCGAGCTGACCGAGGCGACCCGCCGCGTCCTGGAGGCCGCCGCCGCGACGAGCGGCAGCAGCTTCGACTGGGACGTGCAGCAGGCCGGCGTCGACATCATGGAGGAGGCCGGCACGCCGCTGCCGCCCGAGACGCTGGAGTCGGTCAAGCGCAACAAGGTCGCGATCAAGGGCCCGATCACGACGCCGATCGGTACCGGCTTCCGGTCCGTCAACGTCGCGCTGCGCGCCGAGCTGGAGCTCTACGCCTGCCTGCGCCCGTGCAAGACGTACCCGGGCGTGCGCAGCCGGTTCGACAGCGTCGACGTCGTCATCGTCCGCGAGAACACCGAGGATCTCTACGCCGGCATCGAGTACGAGTCGGGCACGCCGGAGGCGGAGAAGGTCCGGGAGTTCCTCAACGGCCTCCAGAAGAAGCAGATCCGCGACGCGTCGGGCATCTCCATCAAGCCGATCAGCGCGTTCGGCACCGAACGCATCGTGCGGTACGCGTTCGAGTACGCGAAGGCGAAGGGCCGCAAGCGGGTCCACTGCATCACCAAGAGCAACATCATGAAGTTCACCGACGGCCTGTTCCTGTCGACGTTCCGCGAGGTCGCCAAGGAGTACCCGGACATCGACCCGTGGGAGAACCTCGTCGACGCCACCTGCATGGGCCTGGTGCAGCGGCCGGAGGAGTGGGACGTGCTCGTCCTGCCGAACCTCTACGGCGACATCCTAAGCGACCTCACCGCCGGCATGGTCGGCGGCCTCGGCGTCGCGCCGGGCGCGAACATCGGCACCGACGCCGCCGTCTTCGAGGCGACCCACGGCAGCGCGCCGAAGTACAAGGGGCAGAACAAGGTCAACCCGACCGCGATGATCCTGTCCGGCAAGCTGATGCTCGAGCACCTCGGCGAGACCGAGGCCGCCGCGCGCCTGGAGGCGGCGGTCGCCGCCGTCATCGAGCGCGGCGAGAAGGTCACCTACGACATGAAGCCCGACCGCAACGACCCGACCGCCGTCGGCACGGCCGAGTACGCGGACGCCATCATCGAGGAGCTTGGTCAGTAATGAAGGTCACCGTCGTCGGCGCCGGGTTCTACGGCTCCACCACCGTCCAGCGCCTCGCGGCGTACGACATCTTCGACGAGGTCGTCATGACCGACGTCGTGGAGGGCAAGGCCGAGGGCCTCGCGCTGGACATGAACCAGTCGCGCCCGATCGAGGGGTACGAGACCAAGGTCACCGGCGCCACGACCGGCAAGGACGGCTCCGGCTACGAGGCCACCGCCGGCTCCGACATTGTCGTCATCACGGCGGGCCTGCCGCGCAAGCCGGGCATGAGCCGGATGGACCTCATCGAGGTCAACGCCGGCATCGTCCGCCAGGTCACCGAGAACATCGCCAAGGGCTCGCCGGACGCCGTGATCATCGTCGTCTCGAACCCGCTCGACGAGATGACCGCGCTGGCCGCCAACGTCTCCGGCTTCCCCAAGGAACGCGTCATGGGCCAGGCGGGCATGCTCGACACCGCCCGCTTCTCGCACTTCGTCGCCGAGACGCTGGCCGTGCCCGTCGCGTCGGTGAAGACGCTCACGCTCGGCTCGCACGGCGACACCATGGTGCCGGTGCCGTCCCACTGCACCGTCAACGGCCAGCCGCTCACCGACCTGCTCCCCGCCGACCAGATCGACGCGCTGGTCGACCGCACCCGCAACGGCGGCGCCGAGGTCGTCGCGCTGCTCAAGACCGGCTCCGCGTACTACGCGCCGTCGGCCGCGGCCGCGCGCATGGTCGAGGCGGTCGCGAAGGACAGCGGCGCCTCGATGCCCGTCTGCGCCTGGGTCACCGGCCAGTTCGGCATCTCCGACGTCTACCTCGGCGTCCCGGGGAAGCTCGGCCGCGGCGGCGTCATCGCCGTGGACGAGATCCCGCTCGCCGACTCCGAGCTCGCGGCGCTGAAGGAGGCCGCGGAGGCGGTCCGCGCCAAGCAGGCGGACGTCGCCAACCTCTAGCCGACATGGACCCCGCGTGTAGTACGAGGCCGCCGTGGCGACGCTGCTGAACGTCGGCGTCGTCCTGCTCCTCATCGTCGTCGAGGGGCTGTTCGTCGCTGCCGAGATCGCGCTGGTGTCGTTGCGCGAGGGCCAGGTCAAGGCGATGGCGTCGCAGGGCCGCCGCGGCGCCGCCGTCGCGCGCCTCGCCGCCGACCCGAACCGCTGGCTCGCCGCCGCGCAGGTCGGCGTGACGTTGACGGCGCTGCTGTCGTCGGCGTTCGGCGCGATCACCCTCTCCGAGGAGGCGAAGGCCGCACTGGTCGACGCGCGCGTGGGTGAGACGCTCGCCGGGTTCGTGGGCGTCGTCGGCGTGACGTTGGTGATCTCGTTCGTCACGCTCGTCATCGGCGAGCTCGCGCCGAAGCGGATCGGCCTGCAACGCCCCGAGCCCGTGGCGCGGCTGTTCGCGCCGGTGCTGGACCGGCTGGCGTCGTTCGCGCGGCCGGTGATCTGGCTGCTGTCCAGGGCGACCGACGTCGTCGTCCGGCTGCTCGGCGGCGACCCGCGCGCCGGCCGTGACGTCATCAGCGAGGAGGAGCTGCGCGGCCTCGTCGCCGCGCACGAGTCGCTGTCCAAGGAGGAACGCCGCCTCATCGACGAGGTCTTCGCCGCCGGCGAACGGCAGCTCCGCGAGGTGCTGGTGCCGCGCACCGAGGTCGACTTCCTCGACGCCGGCCTCACCGTCGCCAAGGCGCTCAAGGACACCAAGAACGCCACCCACTCGCGCTACCCGGTCATCCACGGCTCCGCCGACGACGTCGTCGGCTTCGTGCACCTGCGCGACCTCATCGCCACCGGCCGCGGCGCCACCAAGGTCGCCGACGTCGCGCGCGAGGTGAAGATGCTGCCCGACACCAAGCGGGTCCTCGCCGCGCTGTCGGAGATGCGCCGCGAGGGCCACCACCTCGCCGTCGTCGTCGACGAGTACGGCGGCACCGCGGGCATCGTGACGTTGGAGGACCTCATCGAGGAGGTCATCGGCGACATCCGCGACGAGTACGACCCGGACGAGACCGTCGCCCGCACCCTGCGCGGCGGCGACGTCGAGGTCGACGGCCTGCTCAACCTGGACGAGTTCACCGAGCAGACCGGCGTCACGCTGCCGGAGGGGCCGTACGAGACCGTCGCCGGATACATCATGAACGCGCTCGGCCACGTGCCCAGGAACGGCGAGGCCGTCGAAGGCCCCGGCGTCCGCCTCAAGGTGACCCGCCTCGACGGCCGCCGCGTCGAACGCGTCCGCGTCACGATGCTTTCCGACGAGAACGCCGCCGAATAGAGAATCGTTTCCCCCGCGCCGATACCGGAATACGATGGCGCGACGCACGGGGGAAAGGTGCAGCAGATGAAGGGTCTTCTCGTTACCACCGCGATGGTGGCCGTGGTGACGGTCGCCGCGCCGGCGAGCGCCGCCGTGCGGCAGCGCGGCGTCTACAGCACGGACCTGCTCGACCACAACGCCACTGGCGTACGGTCCACCATCTCGCCACCGAACATGCCGCAGACCGCCGTCGACGGCGCCGCGTCGTACACCTGGGTCGGCTCGGTCCTCGCGAGCGGTGACTTCTACCAGGTCGGCTGGGCGGCGAACTGGTCCGTCGGCAACTGCGGGCCCGGCATCCGCGGTGTGTTCTGGACCTACTTCAACGTCTCCGGCGTCGCCTACGGCGGCTGCGAGTCCGGCCACTTCACCGCAGCGACCCACCGGTTCACGATGCAGTACAACGCCGCCACCGCCGAGTGGGTCGCGCTGGTGGACGGCGAGTACTTCGGCGGCTCCCGCACCTACAGCAGGTCCACCTCGATAGGCACCAACCCGCCGTTCGCGCTCGCCGAGACCTCGCTCGGCGGCAGCGCGCTGCCGAGCACGTCCGACGAGATGGGGCCGTCGACGTTCCACGCCGCGTTGCAGACGCGGATCGGCGGCGGCTGGTTCGATACGCGCACCGCCGCCGTCTACTCGAACAACGCCGACTGCACCGCCAGCGGCGCGCCGTACAACACGCTGCGCGGCGGCTTCAACCACGTCGTGGCCGGGAGCGACTACGGCCACCCCTGCTCGCACCACGGAGACATCGCATGGTGACCGCGCGCGCACGCACCCTGCTCCTCCTCCTCGTCGCAACCGGCGTGGTGCCAGCCTGCGGCCACGCGCGGGTCGCGCCGCCGGAAGGGCCCCGGTCGCACCTGACGCCGTTGCCGTCGGACGTGCCGCGCCCGGGGCCGGTGGCGCTGCCGTGCGTGTTCCCTGGCAGCGCCGCGGATCTGCTGTCGTTGCGGGCCCAGACCGACGCGGTCGTGCGCGGCGTCGTCACGGAGCCGGCCACCGTCGTGCCCCGGGACGAGGGGCCGCCGGCGAGCCTGTACCGGGTCCACGTCCGCGACGTCGTGGAGGCGCGCGGGGAGGTGCCGACCGACCTCGTCGTCGCGACGGGCGGCGACGCGTCGGTGCCGTTCCTGCCGCCGGGCGAGTACGTGCTGTTCCTCGACGGCGGCGGCACCGGCCCAGCGCCCTCGACCGGTCCCGTCTACGGCGTCATCGAGGGGATGCGCGGCGCGTTCAAGGTGCGCTCGGGCCGCGTCTACCTGGAGTGCCCGAACTACGCCCACCCCGGTGACCACATCCAGGCCACCGGCGCGAACCAGGGGGAGAGTGAGGCAGCGTTCCTGGCGATGGTGCGGGCGCTGCCGATGCCGCCGAAGCCGACGCCCGGGCGGCGGTAGGCGGCACACTGGCGGCGTGACCGACGCCCTCCGCGCCCGCTGGACCGCCGTCGCCGGCGACACGCCGGAGTCGCTCGCCACCTACGCCGACGTCCTCGCGCGCTACGGCGAGCCGCACCGCCGCTACCACGGCGTCCGGCACGTCGAGCACGTCGTCGCCATGGCCGACGCGCTGGCCGGCGGCTCGGCGGACGCGGCCGTGGTGCTGGCGGCGTTCCTGCACGACGTCGTCTATGACACCCGCGCGGCGGACAACGAGGAACGCAGCGCCGCCTACGCCCGCGAGCACCTCCCGCCGCTCGGCGTGGACGCGGCGACCGTCGCCGAGGTGGCGCGGCTGGTGCTCGCGACGAAGGCGCACGACGCCGCCGACGAGGCGGCGGCGTTGCTGCTCGACGCCGACCTGGCGGTCCTCGGCGCCGACCCGGCGACGTACGACGCGTACTCGGCGGGTGTGCGCGAGGAGTACGGCTGGGTGCCGGAGGGGCTGTACCGGGCGGGGCGGGCGCACGTGCTGCGGTCGTTCCTGGACCGGCCGGCGGTGTTCCTGACCGAGCCGATGCGCCGGCGCGGCGAGGCGGCGGCCCGCGCGAACCTCGCCCGCGAGCTGGCCGCGCTGGACGGGTGACCGGTCAGGCGAGGCGGTTCAGGACGTCGGTGAGGTCGGGGTCGGCGGTGATGGTCGGGGTGCCGCCGTCGAACGACGTGAGCTGCCGGTACCCGCTGCCGTCCCACCAGTAGACGTGCGGGCTGAGCTGGCCCACCGCGTCGCCGAACGCCCGCAGCGTGAGCTGCGCCATCCCCTGGATGGACGGGATGGCGGTGAGGTCGCGGATCACGTGCCACATCAGCAGGTGCCGCGTCGGCACCGACAGCACCCAGCCCCCCTCGCCGGCGAGGTCGTCGCCGGCCTGCCGCGCCACGTCGCCGAGCACCAGCGCCCGGCTCGCGGTGTGCACCGACTCGTCCTCCACGAGGTGGAACGCCCCGCCCTCGGGCCGCACGACCGTGTGCGTGCCGAGCGGCAGCCGGCGCAGGTTGGCCAGCCCCTGCTCGTAGAGCGTCTGCCAGCCGCCGAGGCGGTCGACGGTCTCGCGGTTCATGGCGAGCACCGTCTCCGGCTGGTCCAGCGCCAGGAGCTGCACCAGACCCGGCGCGAACGCCGCCTGCGGGTGCTCGGTGAGCTTCGGGTCGTCGGCGTAGAGGCGCACATACGGCACGCCTGTGTCGTCGCCGGCGGGCAGCCCGGTCCGCGCGGCGTGCACGTTGCGCACGTGCCGGCGCACCAGCTCCGGCCACCCACGGCGCGGCTCGACGGCGCACGCCGCGGCGACGTTCCAGAGCCCGTACTGGGTGCCGTCCGCGCCGGCGACGTGGTCGGCGTGGACGGTGACCTCGTCGCCCAGCTCCGCGAACGCCTCCCGCACCAGCGCGCGCAACGCGTCCGCGTCGCCGGCGCTGAGCATCGTGAGCTCGGCGTCCCGCTCCTCGTCGGGTGCCGCACCGCGGCCGCGCCGGAACAACGCCATGCCCGCAGCATCCCAGCCCCCGCACCGGCCGCGCTACCGCGTCGCGGGCGGGCGCGGCGTTGTAGGAGACTGCACGGCATGGTCACGCCCAGGGTGCTGTCCGGCATGCAGCCGACGGCCGACTCGTTCCACCTCGGCAACTACCTCGGGGCGCTGCGCCACTGGGTCGACCTCCAGGACGGCCACGACGCGTTCTACTGCGTGGTCGACCTGCACGCGATCACGGTGCCGCACGACCCGGAGGCGCTGCGCCGCCGCACCCGCGTCGCCGCCGCGCAGTACCTCGCGGCGGGCATCGACCCGGCGCGCAGCACGCTGTTCGTGCAGTCGCACGTGCGCCAGCACGCCGAGCTGTGCTGGATCCTCGAGTGCCTCACCGGCATGGGCGAGGCGGGCCGGATGACGCAGTTCAAGGACAAGTCGCAGAAGGGCGGTGGCGACTCGGCGAGCGTCGGGCTGTTCGCCTACCCGATCCTCCAGGCCGCCGACATCGTCATCTACCAGGCCGACCGGGTGCCGGTCGGGGAGGACCAGCGCCAGCACCTGGAGCTGACCCGGGACCTGGCGCAACGCTTCAACACGCGGTTCGGGGAGACGTTCGTCGTGCCCGAGCCGCACATCGTCAAGAGCACCGGGAAGATCTACGACCTCCAGGAGCCGACGGCGAAGATGAGCAAGTCGGCGGCGTCGCAGGCCGGCGTCATCGACCTGCTCGAGCCGGTGTCGAGCATCGCGAAGAAGATCAAGCGCGCGGTCACCGACACCGGCACCGACGTGCGGTTCGACGAGACCGGCAAGCCCGGCATCAGCAACCTCCTCACCATCATGTCGGCGTTCACCGGCCGCACCGTCGCCGAGCTGGAGGACGAGTTCGCCGGGCAGCAGTACGGCGCGTTCAAGACCGCCGTCGCGGACGCCGTGGTGGCGGCGCTGGAGCCGTTCCAGGAGCGGTACCGGCGCTGGTCCGAGGACCCCGAGGGGCTGGACACGATCCTCGCCCAGGGCGCCGAACGCGCCCGCGCCGTGGCCGAGGAGACGATGACGACGGTGCGCGACCGCGTCGGCTTCCTCGCCGCGAAGGGGTAGCGCGTGGCCCGTCGCAACATCGGCGTCGCCATCGAGATCCCGCAGCCGTACGGCGCCCAGCTCCAGCAGTGGCGCCGCCGCCTCGGCGACCCGCTGGCGATGCGCGTGCCGCCGCACGTCACGCTGCTGCCGCCGACCGCCATGCCCGGCGAACGCCTCCCCGTCGCCGAGGAGCACCTGCGTCGGGTCGCGGCGGAGGAGCGGGCGTTCACCATCACGCTGCGGGGGACGGGGACGTTCCGGCCGGTGTCGCCGGTGACGTTCGTCCAGCTCGCCGCCGGCATCTCCGACTGCGAACGCCTCGAACGCCGCGTCCGCAGCGGCCCGCTGCACCGCGAGCTGAAGTTCAACTACCACCCGCACGTCACCGTCGCGCAGGACGTCGAGGAGGCGGCGCTGGAACGCGGCTTCACCGAGCTGGCCTCGTACGCGGCGACGTTCGAGGTGTGGGGGTTCACGCTGTTCGAGGAGGGGCCGGACCGGGTCTGGCGGCCGCAGCGGGACTTCCGGTTCGGGCAGGACCTGCCGGGGCCGGTGAGCGGGTAGCGGCGGCGGCGAACGGGTACCTCTCACGCATGAGGAACCTGCTCGACCGGGTGAAGCGTGCCTTCGCGGGGCGCCGCGCCGCGTGGCCGTGGTTCGACCACCTCGTCCGCGCCGGCCAGCGGTACAAGGGCGACGGCGGCGACCGGCTCGCCGCGGCGCTGACGATGTACGCGATCTTCGCGCTGCTGCCGTTGCTGCTCGTGGCGATGTCCGCGCTCGGCTTCGTGCTCGCGAAGGACCCGGACAAGCAGGCCGCGATCTTCCAGAAGGTCACCAACGCGCTGCCCGGCGCCGGTAAGCAGCTCGGCGAGGCGCTGTCGACGGTGAAGTCGACGCGCGCCACGACCGGTCTCATCGGTCTCGTCGGCCTGCTGTTCTCCGGCCTCGGCGGGATCGACGCGCTGCGCGACGCGCTGCGGCTGATGTGGCACCAGGACACCGCGGCCGGCAACTTCTTCAAGAAGAAGGCGACCGACGCGCTCACCGTGGCGCTGCTCGCGGTCACGCTGGCGGTGTCGTTCGCCGTCACCGCGCTCGCCACCGGCGGCGCGGGGCGGCTGCTCGACGGCATCGGCCTGACCGGCACCGTGTCGCACGCGCTGCTCTACGTGCTGTCGTTCGCGGTCGGCGTCGTCGTGGACGCGGCGTTGTTCCTCGTGCTGTTCAAGTGGCTGCCGCGCGTCGACTGGCCGTGGCAGCGGCTGGTGCGCGGCGCGGTGTTCGGCGGCTTCGGCTTCGGCCTGCTCAAGGTCGTCGGCGCCTGGTACGTCGGGCGCACCGCCGCGCGGTCCACCGCCCTCTACGGCTCGATCGGCACCGCCGTCGCGCTGCTCGTCGGCCTGTACCTCGTCAGCCGGGTCATCCTGTTCACCGCCGCCTGGACCGTCACCGCCCCCGGCTGGGACGACGTCGAGCCGTCCGGGACGGCGTCGCCGGAGGCCGCCCGCGAGGCCGGCATCCCGGTCGCGGAGGCCACCGGCGACGGCACCGCCCCGCGCGGCGTCGACGGCGTGCCCGACTTCGGCCGGGGCGACCGCGAGCCGGGCCGCGAGCCCGGCCCCGAGTCCCGTCCCGAACGCGGGCCGCGCGTGCCGGCCGGCGCCCGGTCGGCGGTGGCCGCGCGGCCGGAGGCGGCCGAGCGGGTCGTCTTCGCGGCCCGCGCGATCCAGGGGTTCACGGTCGCGCTCGTCGCGGGCGCCGGGCTGCTGGGGCTCCGCTCGCTGCGGCGTTCCTGACGCCTGGCAGAATCGGCGGCGCTCCCGCCACCGTCCCCCGAAAGGCGTTGCCGCATGATCCTCGTCGCCGGCGGTACCGGCTTCCTCGGCCGGGCCATCGTCAACGCCCTCCGCCGCGACGGGCACGTCGTCCGCATCCTCAGCCGGGGCAGCAGCCCGAACCCGTTCGTCAACGACCGCGGCGTCACCGTCGCCACCGGCGACGTGCGGGAGGCGAACACGCTGGGCGAGGCGTTCGACGGCGTCGACACGCTCGTCGTCGCCGTGCAGTTCCCCGGCCACCCCGTCGAGGTGCCGAAGAAGGGGCTCACCTACGACGAGTACGACCGCAAGGGCACCGAGAACCTCGTCGCCGCCGCGAAGAAGGCCGGCGTGCAGCGGATCGTCTACCTCTCCGGCGCCAACGTCGGCACGGGGCGTTCCGAGGAGTGGTTCGTCGCGAAGGACAAGGCCGAGGCGGCGGTGCGCGGCAGCGGGATCGCGTACACGATCCTGCGGCCGTCCTGGGTGTACGGGCCGCGCGACAAGAGCCTGAACAAGTTCGCGACGTTCGCGCGGACGCTGCCGTTCGTGCCGATGCCCGGGTCGGGGAAGACGCGCGTGCAGCCGGTCCACGTCGACGACGTCGCGACCGCGGTGGCGCTGTCGTTGAAGCTCCCCGCCGCCGAGAACCAGGTGATCGAGATCGGCGGCCCGCAGCTCCTGTCGTTCCGGCAGATCGTCAAGGTCATGCTCGGCGTGATGGGCAGGAAGCGGCCGGTGCTGCCCACGCCGGTGCCGGTCGTCAAGCTCGGCGCCGCGCTGCTCTACCGGCTGCCCGGGCACGTGCTGTCGCCGCGCGCGGTCGACTTCGTCAACGGCGAGGGCGCGGTCGACAACCGCGCGCTGCACGACCTGCTCGGCTTCCACCCGCGCTCGCTCGAGGACGGCATCGCCTACCTGCGCCGCCGCTAGCGGCTACGCGCCGACCAGCCCCAGCTCACGCGCCTCGACGGCCTTCTCCTGGAGCCACTCCGGCCAGACGGCCGCGTCGGGCCAGTCGCGCGTGTCGCCACCGGCGGCGTGCGCGGCGGCGCGGACCGTCCCCGACGCCAGCACCACCGCCTCGGTCGGCGACGCGGCCTCCTCGGTCACCCAGACGTCGAACGTCCCCGTCGTCAGCGAGCCACCCAGGTCCGCGCCCTGGTTGATCTTGACGAGCTCGTCCATGAGCGCGTCGGTGAAGGAGTCCGTCTCGGCGGGGTCGTCGCACACGATGTGCAGGGCGATGCGCACGCTGTACGTCGTCACCGATCCTCCTCCCAGCAGGTCTCGCGACGTAGCCATGCTCGCAGATTCCGCTCGTAGCGGGGGTCCGACGGCGTGAGCCGGACCGTCTTCTTGTGCTTGGCCGGGCACGGGCACCACATCCGGTAGTACCCCTTGCCGCGGTCGACGCGCCAGGGGCCGTTGCGCTGGCTCTCCGCCTCGCGCAGGACCCGTTCGAGGTCCTTGTCGGGATGTCTCGGCCGCTTCCCCGGTTTTCCCGGCACCCGTGCCCCCGTGATCGTCGCCGTCGCTCGACGGCAGCGTAGGTCGCGCGGGTGGTTGCCGACCGAGCCTGTCCACAGGCCAGGCGGTCAGCGGACGGGCAGGTCCAGGGTGAGGCCGCCGGACGTGCGGCGGCGGACGGTACGGCGGCGCAGCACCAACGCCGCGCCCGCCGCGGCCGCCACGACCCCCGCGGCCGGCCCGCCCGGCAGGCCGCCGCCGCCCGAACGCCGCGGCGCGGCCGGCGCGGCGACCGGAGCGGCCGGCGGCAGCGTCCGCGAGCGGTCGGCGCGGCTGTCGACCAGCGGCGCGTCCGGCACCGGGTCCACCAGCCGCCCGACGGGCACGGTGCGGCCGACGGCGTGGAACCCCCAGTCGAGCAGCGCCTTCGCGTCCGGGTACATCGTCTCGGCCTTGAGCAGCGTGACGACGAGCGTGTGGCCGTTGCGGCGGGCGGCGCCGACGTAGGTGTGCCGGGCGGCGACGGTGAAGCCGGTCTTCACGCCGATGTCGCCGGCGTAGGTCGGCAGCATCTTGTTGTGGTTGTAGATCTCGAACTGCCGCCCGCCCGGCGCCGGCATCCGGTCGCGCAGCGTGGCGACGTAGCGCGCGAAGTCGGGCATCGCCAGGCCAGCGCGCGCCACCAGCGCGAGGTCGTACGCGCTGGTCACCTGGCCGGGGGCGTCGAGGCCGCTGGGGTTGCGGGCGAGCGTGTCGTACGCCTGGAGCCGTCGCGCGGTGGCGTTCATCTTCGCGACGGCGACGTCGGTGCCGCCGGCGGCGGACGCGACGGCGTTGGCGGCGTCGTTGCCGGAGACGACGAGCATCGCCTCGACCAGTTTGCCGACGGGGTAGCGGACGCTCTGCACGATGCCGACCCGGCTGCCCTCGATGTTCACGTCGGCGTAGGACGGCTGGTACATCCGGCGCAGGTCGAGCTCGGGGATCAGCGCGACCGCCGTCAACGTCTTCATGGTGCTGGCCGGCAGGTACCTCCCGTGCGCGTCGCGGGCGGCGAGCACCTCGCCGGTGTCGACATCGGCGACGAGCCAGCCGGCGGCGGAGACGTGCGGCAACGGCGGGGCGCCGTGGCCGGCGACGACGGTGCGGGAGCCGAGCTCCTCGCCGCCGACGACGGGGCGGGTCTCGGCGGCGGCCGGGAGGGCGGCGGGCACGAGCAGGGCGGCGGCCACCGCGACGGCGGCCGCGCGCAGGCGAACGCCGGCCGCTCCCATGGGGCACGAGGATACCGGCTCGCGGCGGCTACGCCGAGACCTGGGCGTTATCGGCGGCGTGGGAGGATCGGGGTGTGGTGATGTCGCGACGCGTGTCCGCCTTCCTCCTCGCCGTCGGCGTCTGGACCTGGGCGATCTGGCCGAACTTCCTCAAGAACATCTGGCGCGACGACCGGGCGTTCGGCGCCGGGCACAAGCCGACGGCGTTCCTGCTGGTCCACCTGGCGCTCACCGTCGCCTCGCTGGCGATCGGCACGGGTGTCGGCGTCGTCGGCTGGCGCGGCTGGCGGGCGAGCCGCCGCATGGGCGAGACGGTGCGCGCGCAGCGGCAGTTCGTCTCCAGCCGGGACTAGGCGCAGGGCTCGTGCGACGCGTCCGGGCGCTCCTCGCGGTGGCGCTGCTCTGCGCGCTCGGCGGGTGCCGGGGCGGCGAGCACGGCTGCGGCGCGTACAACCTCACCGCGCGGGACGAGGTGCCGCCGAAGGCGGTCGAGTGCCTGCGCGCGGCGCTGCGCGACCACCGCACGACGACGCTGCGGCTCGGCTACCCGCTGCTGGAGGACAGCCGCGTGATCGCGACGTTCACCACCCGGCCCGACGGGACGGTCCGGCGCCGCACCGACGTCCCCGGACTCGGGACGCCCGCGCTGGTGGAGGTGTGCCGGCCGCCGGTGGACGACGACCTCCAGTTCGAGTCCTGCGTCTCAGACCCGGCGGAAAAGTAGCGCCCGCTTCACTTCCTGGATCGCCTTGGTCACCTCGATGCCGCGCGGGCAGGCCTCGGTGCAGTTGAACGTCGTCCGGCAGCGCCAGACGCCTTCCTTCTCGTTGAGGATGTCCAGCCGCTCCTCGGCGCCGTCGTCGCGGCTGTCGAAGATGAACCGGTGCGCGTTGACGATCGCCGCCGGGCCGAAGTACGCGCCGTCCGTCCAGTAGATCGGGCAGGACGTCGTGCAGGCCGCGCAGAGGATGCACTTGGTGGTGTCGTCGAAGCGCTCACGGTCGTCGGCCGACTGCAGCCGCTCGCGCGTCGGCTCCTTGTCGTAGGAGATGAGGAACGGCTTCACCGACCGGTACGCCTCGAAGAACGGCTCCATGTCGACGAGCAGGTCCTTCTCGACCGGCAGGCCCTTCAACGGCTCGACGGTGACGCTGCGCGGCAGGTCCTTGACGAGCACCTTGCAGGCGAGGCGGTTGACGCCGTTGATGCGCATCGCGTCGGAGCCGCAGATGCCGTGCGCGCAGGAACGCCGGAAGGTGAGCGTGCCGTCGACGTTCCACTTCACGTAGTGGAGCAGGTCGAGGAGGCGGTCGTTCGGCTCGGCGGGGACCTCGTACGTCTCCCAGTGCGGCTCGGCGTCGAGTTCCGGGTTGAAACGACGCAGCTTGAGCGTGACCTGCATGAAGTGTGTCTCCTGTCGGGGTCCCCGCGGCGTCGCGGAGCGACGTCGTGGGGAGTTCAGTACTTGCGCTCCATCGGCTGGTAGCGGGTCACCGTCACCGGCTTGTAGTCGAGGCGGATCTCGTCGCCGTCCTTGTACGCCATCGTGTGCCGCATGAACTCGGCGTCGTCGCGGTTCGGGTAGTCCTCGCGGAAGTGGCCGCCGCGGCTCTCCTTGCGCGCCTGGGCGCAGGTGACGAGCACCTCGGCCAGGTCGAGCAGGAAGCCGAGCTCGACCGCCTCGAGGAGGTCGGTGTTGTACCGCTTCCCCTTGTCCTGCACGGACGCCCGCGTGTACCGCTCGCGCAGCGCCTGCACGTCGACCAGCGCCTGCTTCAACGTCTGCTCGGTGCGGTAGACGGACGCGTTGGCGTCCATCGTCTCCTGCAACGCGTTGCGGATGTCGGCGATGCGCTCGCCGCCGGCGTTGGCGCGCAGCCGCTCCACCATCGCCACGACCCGCCCGGCCGGCTCGTCCGGCAGGGCGACGTGGTCGTTGGCGGTGGCGAACGCCGCGGCGTTGAGCCCGCTGCGCCGGCCGAACACGTTGATGTCGAGGAGGCTGTTGGTGCCGAGACGGTTGGCGCCGTGGACGGAGACGGTGGCGCACTCGCCGGCGGCGTAGAGGCCGGGCACGACGTCCCAGTTGTTGCGCAGGACCTCGGCCTCGACGTTGGTGGGGATGCCGCCCATGGCGTAGTGCGCGGTCGGCTGGATCGGGATCGGGTCGGTGTACGGCTCGATCGCCATGTACGTCCGGCAGAACTCCGTGATGTCCGGGAGCTTCGCGTCGAGCTGCTCCGGCGGCAGGTGGGTGAGGTCGAGGTGGACGTAGTCGCCGTTGGGGCCGCAGCCGCGGCCCTCGCGGATCTCGGTGTAGATCGCGCGGCTCACCATGTCGCGCGGCGCGAGGTCCTTGATGGTCGGCGCGTAACGCTCCATGAAGCGCTCGCCGTCCTTGTTGCGGAGGATGCCGCCCTCGCCGCGCGCGCCCTCGGTGAGCAGGATGCCGAGCTTGTAGAGGCCGGTCGGGTGGAACTGGAAGAACTCCATGTCCTCCAGCGGCAGGCCGAGCCGCCACACGATGCCGGGGCCGTCGCCGGTGAGGGTGTGGGCGTTCGAGGTGACCTTGAACATCTTGCCGAAGCCGCCGCTCGCGAAGATCACGGCCTTGGCCTGGAAGACGTGGATCTCGCCGGTCGCCAGCTCGTACGCGACGCAGCCGGCGGTGCGGCCCTCGTTGAGCAGCACGTCGAGGACGTAGAACTCGTTGAAGAACTCCACGTCGTGCTTGACGCACTGCTGGAACAGCGTCTGCAGGATCATGTGGCCGGTGCGGTCGGCCGCGTAGCAGGCGCGGCGGACAGGGGCCTCGCCGTGGCGCGCGGTGTGGCCGCCGAAGCGGCGCTGGTCGATCCGGCCCTCGGGCGTGCGGTTGAACGGCAGCCCGAACTTCTCCAGGTCGAGGACGGCGTCGATCGCCTCCTTGCACATGATCTCCGCGGCGTCCTGGTCGACGAGGTAGTCGCCGCCCTTCACCGTGTCGAACGTGTGCCACTCCCAGTTGTCCTCCTCGACGTTCGCGAGGGCGGCGCACATGCCGCCCTGCGCGGCGCCGGTGTGGGAGCGCGTCGGGTACAGCTTGGTCAGGACCGCGGTGCGGCAGCGCTGGCCGGCCTCCAGGGCGGCCCGCATGCCGGCGCCGCCGGCGCCGACGACGACCGTGTCGTACTTGTGGAACTGCATGGGTTCGTCGCCGCCCTCTAGCTCGTGATCGCGGGGTCGAAGGTGAAGATGACGAGCGTCCCGAGCAGCACGACGAGGAACGTGCTGATGTAGAGCAGCATCTTCAGCCAGAAGCGGGTCTGCCCGCGCTCGGCGTAGTCGTTGATGATCGTGCGCAGGCCGTTGGTGCCGTGCAGCTCGGCGAGCCAGAGCATCGCCAGGTCCCACGTCCGCCAGAACGGCGACGACCACCGGCCGGCGACGAACGCGAAGTTGACGCGCTCCACACCGCCGTCCGCGACGTGCATGACGAACAGGTGGCCGAGCACGAGGAACACGAGCAGCAGCCCGGACACCCGCATGAACACCCAGGAGTACAGCTCGAAGTTCGTCGCGCGCTTGCTCCGCGCCGCGCGGCTGCGGGGCCGTTCGACGAGCGGCGTGTGCCGGTCGGCGTCGGCGATGCTGGTCACGGCGTCTCCCTACGAGCCGAGGTAGCGCTCGGCGACGGGCTTGATCATGAAGTACGTCGCGGGGCCCATGAGCACCACGAACAGCGTCAGCTCGGCGTAGAGCATCTGCCGCTGGAGGCGCACGCCCTTCTCCCAGAAGTCCACGAGCAGCACCCGGATGCCGTTGAGCGCGTGGAACAGCACGGCCGCGACGAGGCCGACCTCCATCAGCGTCACGAGCGGGTACTTGTACGTGTCCACGACGCGGTCGTAGTCGTTCGGGCTGACCCGCACGAGCGCCGTGTCGAGCACGTGCGCGAACAGGAAGAAGAAGACGAGGACACCGGTGACGCGGTGCGCCACCCACGACCACATGCCCTCGCGGCCGCGGTACAGCGTGCCTCTGGGCACAGCGCCGCCTCTCGGTCCGACTCTCCGACGGTTTGCGAACGCGACTCTACCGCCGCGCGTTCGGCCCCGGCACGTCGGCCCGGCGTCGCGGTGTCGTGATCCGGGTCACCCCCGCGACCCGCCGCGGTTGTAAGGAACCGCGTGCCCGCGCGTGTCGAGGGTGGCGGTGGTGCCGCGGCGCCGTCGGTGCCCGCCACCACCGCCCGACGGCACGCCCCGGGCCGGCGAGGTTCACCGCGCACGGCGGCCGCCGCGCGCGACGCACCGGCGGCACCCGCCGCCGACCCAGAGGAGTGGACCATGTCCTTGAACCCGTACCGGCGGCGCGTGGCCGTCGCCGTCGCCGGAGGCGTGACGACGCTGCTCGTCGGCCTCGTCCCCCAGGCGCATGCCGCCTCCGGCACCTACGTCGCCGGAGGAACGGCCGTCGGGCGTGCCGCCGGCACGACCGCTGTCGACAACGGCACCGTCGCCTGCATGCCACAGAGCGCCTCCGGCGTCGGCGGGCTCTGCCTGCCGTTCGGCGGCGGCGACGCGGTGTCCGTCATCGACGACGTGCTCGGCCGCAACGTCGCGTTCCAGGTCTGCGTCGACAACAACGGCGACGGCTTCTGCGGCCGCGGCCCCACGCCGCCCGCCGAGCCCGCCTGCGTCGACCAGATCCTGTTCAGCCACGCCGACGACGGGTCGTTCCGCAACCCGGTCGGGCCGATGCAGACGGCGCTCGCGCCGTGCCCGGGCAACGGCGGCGGCTGGAACGGCTACGTCGTGTTCCTCTGCAACGGCGCCCACGTCGCGAGCGACGTGCACCTGCACCCGGCCACCCGGGGGACCGCGAAGGTGACCACCGGCGGGCAGGGCAGCGGGACGTTCTGCGGCGCGCCGTTCGGCAAGCGGTACTTCGTCGCGCCGACGCCGCCGTCGCCGCCGACGACCCCGCCGGACATCGGCGGCGGGCCCGGCCCCTCGAAGGCGGCCTCCGTCGGCGCGCCCTGCGGCGACGCCCACCGCAACGACTTCACCGGGGTGGTCAACCAGGACATCACGCACTACTACGGTGAGATCCACGGCGGCCCGGTCGTCCTGTACGACGACGGCGGCGCCCTCCCGGTCGCGGTCCCGCCCAACGTCCCGCCGAGCGTCCCGTCGACGCCGCCGTCACCGTCGTTCGCCACGATGCGCTGCTGGCTGCAGAACGGCCCGTTCTACGACTTCACGACCGCGCCCAACGCCGAGTACGGGTACCCGGCGCTCGCCGGTGCGTCCACCCACGGGTCCGGGGTCCTGGTCCTGCCGCCGTCCCCGGTCGAGTTCAACTCACCCACCACGAGCGACCTCTACCTGTGCGCGTCGATCGTGAACATCAACGGGCACTCCCAGGAGGACCTGCTGTGGGACGACGCCGTCGCGGACCCCGGCACCGGCCAGCAGGTGGGCGGGTTCGTGCCGTACTACAGCGCGCCCACGCCGCGGTGCCGGCTGCTGATCTCGGTCGACTGACGTCGCTCCGGCGGTGCCGCGCGAGCGGCACCGCCCGGCGTCACCGGGACGATTGTCCCGATCGGACATATTCGCCGCCCGGAGGCGCTCGGTACCGTGCGCGCGCACGTCCGGCCACCCCTACCGGCTCCTTCGTCGGAGCCTGGCCGGACGTTGGAGGCGCGATGGGCTCCTCGCCACCCCGTGGCGCACCCGGCGACGCCGGAGCGCCAAACGTGACCTGCATCGGAGCGGCCGGTCCGGCCGTTCCTCACCGGCGCACGCCGCGCCCCACGACGAGAGGTTTCCCGCCCATGCCGACCGCTCCCCGGAGGATCGTCCTCACCGTCGCCGCGTTCGCCGCGGCAGCCATGGCCGCGGTGGCCCCGGCCGCCCACGCGACCGTCGTCGCCCGGTACGCCGCCGCGACGACGGGCGTCGTCCGCGACGGTAACGGCACCGTCTTCGACAACGGCGCCGTCGTCTGCGACACCGTTCACAACGCCGGCACCGGTGGCGTCTGCCTGCCGTTCGGCGGCGGCGACGCGGTCGCCGTGCACGACGACGTCCTCGGCGAAGACGTCGCGTTCCAGGTCTGCGTCGACAACAACGGCGACGGCCTCTGCGGGCCGAGCTCGCCGGCCGACCCCTGCCCGGACCAGATCTCCTTCAGCCACAGCGACGACGGCAGCTTCTTCAACCCCGTCGGTCCGCTGCCGACCGGGTTCCTGCCGGGCTGCACGGGCGGGCGCTGGCAGGGCTACGTCGTCTTCCTCTGCGAGGGGACGCACGCCGTCGGCGCGCCGCACGAGCACACCGCGCTCACCGGTACCGCGACGGTCTCCGGCAGCGGCGAGGGCAGCGGGAACTTCTGCTTCGCGCAGCTCTCCTCGAAGGCGTACTTCGTGCAGGACGAGGGCAACCTCACGTGCGGCATGGCGTCGTCCAACGACGGCTCCGGCGCCGTGAACCAGGACCCGGACGGCCAGATCGGGCAGGTCGCGGGCGGCCCGTGGCGCACCGGCGCCGGTGACCCCGTGGAGGTCCTCTGCTCGATCGTCGCGACGTCCAGCCACCTGTACCCCGGGCTGGCCGGCGGCCGTGGCTCCGGCGTGGTGCCGCCGACGCTGATGGCGTTCAGCGTGGCACCCGGGACTCCGGTCTACCTCTGCACGCGCGCGCAGTGGACGGACGCCAACGGCCCGCACGTCTACGACTTCGACGCCGATCCGGGGGCGCCCGGGTCGCAGTGCGCGCGGGCGGTCGAGACGAACAACGGGAGTTACCGCGCGTTCACGGTGCCGCAGTCGGTCGTGCCGTAGCCGCGACGGGCGGTGCCGTCCCGCCCGGCGGCACCGCCCGGCCGCGCCGGTAGCATCCGGCGCATGAGCGAGCCGCGCGCGTCGGAGTCGGGCCTGCCGATCCAGCCGGTCTACGGGCCGGCCGACCTCGACGGGTTCGACCCGGCGGCGCTGCTCGGGGAGCCGGGCGCGTACCCGTTCACGCGCGGCGTCTACCCGACGATGTACACCGGCAAGCCGTGGACGATGCGGCAGTACGCCGGCTTCGGCACCGCCAAGGAGTCGAACGAGCGCTACCACGCGCTGCTCGAGGCCGGCACGACCGGGCTGTCGGTGGCGTTCGACCTGCCGACGCAGATGGGGTACGACTCCGACGCGCCGGAGGCGTCCGGCGAGGTCGGCAAGGTCGGCGTCGCGATCGACTCGATCGACGACATGCGGACGTTGTTCGACGGCATCCCGCTGGACACCGTGTCGACGTCGATGACGATCAACGCGCCCGCCGCCGTGCTGCTGCTGCTCTACCAGCTGGTCGCGGAGGAGCAGGGCGTCCCGGGCGACAGGCTCAACGGCACGATCCAGAACGACGTGCTCAAGGAGTACATCGCGCGCGGGACCTACATCTACCCGCCGGCGCAGTCGTTGCGGCTGATCACGGACATCTTCAGCTACTGCCGCGCCGAGATCCCGCGGTGGAACACCATCTCGATCTCCGGCTACCACATGGCCGAGGCGGGGGCGACGCCGGCGCAGGAGGTCGCGTTCACCCTGGCCGACGGCATCGAGTACGTCCGCGCGGCGGTGCGCAGCGGGCAGGACGTCGACGAGTTCGCGCCGCGGCTGGCGTTCTTCTTCGTCGCGCGGACGACGCTGCTGGAGGAGGTCGCGAAGTTCCGGGCGGCGCGGCGGATCTGGGCGTCGGTGATGCGCGACGAGTTCGGCGCGAAGAACCCGAAGTCGCTGATGCTGCGGTTCCACACGCAGACGGCGGGCGTGCAGCTCACCGCGCAGCAGCCCGAGGTCAACCTGATCCGCGTCGCGGTGCAGGCGCTCGCCGCGGTGCTCGGCGGCACGCAGTCGCTGCACACGAACTCCTACGACGAGGCGATCGCGTTGCCGACCGTGAAGGCGGCGACGCTGGCGCTGCGCACGCAGCAGGTGCTCGCGTACGAGACGGACGTGACGGCGACGGTCGACCCGTTCGCCGGGTCGTACGCCATCGAGTCGATGACGAACGCGCTGGAGGAGGAGGCGCGCGCGCTGATGGCGCGGGTGGCCGACCTCGGCGGCGCGGTCGCGGCGATCGAGCAGGGGTTCCAGAAGTCGGAGATCGAGAAGTCGGCGTACGCCGTGGCGCAGTCGGTCGAGGACGGCTCGCGCACGGTCGTCGGGGTCAACCGGTTCGTGGCCGCCCAGGAGGAGGCGTACGAGCCGCTGCGCGTCGACCCGGCGATCGAGGCGGAGCAGCGGGCGCGGCTCGCCGCGCTGCGCGCCGGCCGCGACGACGACGAGGTGGCGAAGCGGCTGGACGAGGTGCGCGCCGCCGCCCGCGGCACCGACAACGTCCTCTACCCGCTGCGCGAGGCGCTGCGGGCGCGGGCGACCGTCGGCGAGGTCTGCGACGCGCTGCGCGAGGTGTGGGGCACCTACCGCCCGCACGACTCGTTCTAGCCGCGCGCTCGTCAAGAAGGCCCGCGCTCCGGCGCGGGCCTTCTTGTTTGCGACTTCGTAACGCCGCGTAACGCGCGGCGATCTCGTTCGTACTGCGTGGCCCCCCGCGGTCCGGCGCCCCGACGGCGCCCCCCTCACCGAGGTACGCCATGCGTCCCAGCCTCGCCGCGATCGCGTTCGTCCTGGCGAGCGCGGCCCGGCCCGTCCCGAGCCTCGCCGACCCCCTCTGCTACGGCGTGGACCTGCACGACACGGTGCTCAGCGCCGTTCCGGTGGTCTCGCAGTGCGCGGAGTTCCCGGACCAGGTGACGTGCACGCTGCTCACGCCGCAGCTCACGCTCGTCGGCCGCCCGCAGCTCCTGCTCTGCCGCCCGACGGAGCCGCCGCGGCAGGGCGGCGTCACCGGCAGGTGACGACGCCGGTCTCGCAGACGGTGCTGCCGCCGCTGGAGTTCCACTCCTCCCAGCCGACGCCCTGCTCGCCCACGCCGGGGACGTCGACGTAGACGCCGCCCTCGTGGCTCGGCCCCTGCTCGTGCTCGAACGGCGCCTGCTCGAACGTCACGCCCACCGTCGCACCGCCCACCTTCCGGTGCAGCTCGGCGGCCGGCGGGTCCTTCGGCGGGAACGGCCGCGCGACGACGGCGCGCACGCCGGTCGCGGCGGGGCCGCCGGCGCGGACGGCGGTGACGCCGTGCGGCAGGTCGCGCAGGTCCCGCGCCTCCGCGACCGGCACGGTGCGCAGCGCGGCAGCCGCCGCCGGCGCGGGCGGCGGGCCGAACACCGCCGCCCCGGCCGCCCCGACGACGCAGGCGAGGCACGGGACGACGGCGGCGAGCACGCCGGGGGAGGAGACGCCGAGCGCGTCGAGGGCGTTCCAGTGGCGGCGGAACGCCTCGCGGACCCGGAGCCCGAGCGTCCCGAGCAGCCCGAGCTGCCGGTCGCCGCCGAGCGCGGTGTACGCGTCGGCGAGCCGCCGCCGCGCGCGGAACAGCTGCTGGCGCGCGGTGTTCTCGGTGACGCCGACCAGGCCCGCGAGCTCGGCCATGGACACGCCCTGCACGTCGCGCAGCCGGATGAGCTGGCGGTCCCGCGCGGAGAGCCGGCGCAGCGCGCGGACCAGCCGCTCGGCGTCGTCGCGCGCCACGACGTGGTCCCACACCGCGACCGCATCCGGCACCTCGGCGAGCGTGAGGTGGTCGACCGCCGACGACTGGGCGTTGTGGCGCACCAGGTCGCGGCCGACGTTGCGGGCGACGACGGCGAGCCACGGCCACACGTCGCGGTCGTCCGCCAGCAGCTCCGGCCGCTGGAACAGCCGGACCAGCGTCTCCTGCGCGATGTCCTCGGCGTCGCGGGCGCCGAAGATCGCGGCGACCCAGCGGACCAGCCGGAGGCGGTACCGGTCGCAGAGCGCGGTGAACGCGTCGTCCCACTCCGGCCCGTCGCCGGGCGGCGGCGGAGGCGGCATCAGACCTCCCGGTCCCGGCGAACGGCGCGCGATGGAACGCGAGTGTAGGCGGAACGGCACTTTCGTGACATGTGGCGCATAACGGCCGGTTGTGCCCCGCGTACTTCTTTCGAAAGCACCCACCGTTTCGAGGGAAGGAACGACATGAAGGTTCGCACGTTCGCGGGGGTCCTCGTCGGGGCCACCTCGCTGGTCGCGGCCATGGCGCTGCCCAGCCACGCCGCCTCCAGCGGCATCGTGACGTTCGCCGGCACCATCCGCCTCAGCTCGACGTTGCCGGGGGCGGGGCAGACGGCGTTCTGCTTCCTGGACCTGGGCGCCCAGTGCGCCAACGGCCTCCAGCCCACCGGCAACGCCGCCGGCGCGGCGTCCAGCCTGCGCGCGATCGACGGGCTGCAGGGCTCGGCGGCGTACACGGAGACCTGCGTGCAGGGCATCCCCGTGACCGGCAACGCGACGATCCTGGCCAAGGTGCACGAGGCGCTGCCGACCGAGGTGTGGAGCGGCGACATCCGCACGCAGTGGACCCGCGCCGGCCTGGTCGCCGTGATGCAGGGCGACGCGACCGGCGTCGCGATCTTCGCGCCGCGGACCCCGGCCGCCTGCGGGACCGCGGCCGACGCCGCCGTGCTCGGCATCGCGGAGGTGACGTACTGAGCGAGCCCCGGCCTCCGGCGCGCACCCGCGCGCCGGAGGCGCTCGCCGCCACCGCCGCGCTGGTCGCCGCGGTGGCGGTCGCGGGCTGCGGCGCGGCGGGCGACGCGGCCGGCCGGGCCGCCGTGCGCGCCGCGGCACCCCCGGCCGCGAGCCGGTCGCCCGGCGGGGGAGACGGTGGGGCCGGCGCCGTCCGGGCAGGCACTGCGGATGCCGGCCCGGCCGGCCCCACCGTCTCCGTCTCCGGCGGCCCCGCGCGCGGCGCGCCGGTGACCCGCGCCGCCGGTGGCGGCGCGGCGACCGCGGCCGCCGGTCCCACGCCGAGCGCGCTGCCGTCGTCGGCGCCGCTCACCGTGCGGGTCGTGCGCGCCTGCGTCGTGCCCGGTGGCGAGCAGCGGGTCGAGCTGGCGACGCTGCCGGGGGCGTTCGTGGCGTTCGACAACCTCTACCCGGACGGCAACGACGGCCGGGTCCACGGCGGCGCCGAGGGGCAGGGCCGCGCCGACGGCAGCGGCCGGTACGTGGCGGTCTGGCGTGTCGCGCCTGGTACGCCGCCGGGGCAGGTGCGGCTGGACGTGGCCGTGGCGGCACACGGGCGGTCGGCGATCGCGATGCGGTACTGGCGGCTGGCTCCGGCCTGCTGAGCCCGGCGCCGCGGCGCGCCCCCCGGAGGGGGGACCGGGGAGGCGCGCCGCGGTCATCGGCCGCGCCGAACGGCGTGCCCTCGCCGTCGGGGACGGCGCGACCGCCCCTCGCCCGGCAGGAGAGGCACCGGGCGGGAGGACGTCTGGAGGTGGAGCGCGGCGGCGCCCGCGGCCGTGACGAGCGCGGCGCCGCCGAGGAACGCCGCGACCGGCACCGGCCGCGCGGACATCGCGTACTCGTCCGCGTCGCCGGCCTGGTCCGCGAGGACGACCGACGGCGCGCCCTGCCGCTCCTCGTCGGGCAGCAGGCCGGCCTGCGCGCCGGGCTGCGCGCCCGGCTGGTGCTGGGCGTTCGGGTGCGGCTGGGGGTGCGGGATCGGCGCCGGGTCGGCCGGCGGCGGCGGGGGCGCGGGCGGCAGCACGCGCGCCGGCATCGGGTCACCGGGGCCGCCGGCGTCCGGCACGACCGGCGGGCGCGCGACCGGCGGGCGCGCCACCGCCCGGGCGGCGAGGCGCGGCAGCACGAGGGCGGTTGCGGTGGCGCTCGCCGGCGTCCACTGCGCGGTGCCGGCGAAGCGGGCGCGCACCACCGGCCGCCGCGCCGAACGCCGCGCCCGCACCGTCGCGCAGGTCCGCCCGTGGGCGTCGGTGGGCGGTGCGGCGAGGACGGTGCCGTCGGCGTCGAGCGTGACGGGCTGGCCGGGCACCGGCTCGCCGCGGCCGGCCCGGCGCAGCGTGGCGCAGACCCGCGCGCGCTCGCCGTCGCGGACGCGCGGCGCGGCGACCGACAGCCGGGTGACGAACGGGCAGTAGCCGTCGGGCAGGTCGTACGCGGCGACGCTCTCGGCCTGGCTGTCGCGGATCCACAGCGCGGTCCCCGGCGCGAACGTCAGCGGGTCGCAGACCATCCCGTCGTTCTCCAGCGCGCTCTCGCTGAACCGCCGCGCGAGGTAGGTGGCCTGCGGCGTGCAGTCGCGGCGGACCCGCAGCACGGTCGCGTCGTCCTCGAGGACGACGTACGCGCCGTCCGTCGCGGCCACGACCGCGGACGGGGTGCCGTACGGCGTCGAGACGGCGATCGCGGACGTGAGCGAGCAGCGGCCGGTGACGGTGCCGGTGGCGTCGAGGGTGAGCATGTCCTTCGCCGGGTCGGCCTCGTTGACGCCGAGGAACGTGCGGCTCGCGGCGTCCCAGCTCCACTGGTAGCCGAACGTCGCGGGGAACGCGAGCGCGGCCCGCCCGGTGCGCCCGTCGGCGCGCCACATGGCGCGGCCGTCGTCGACGTAGAGGTGGTCCGAGGCGGCGTCGTAGGTGAGGAACTTCGGCGCGACGGCCGGCCGGAGCGTGCCGAGGTCGCGGCCGTCGACGGGGCTCATCCGGTGGACGCCGGTGGCGCCGCCGTGGAAGTCGCCGGCGTAGTAGAGGGCGCGGCCGTCGAACGCGAGCGAGCCGCTGGACGCGCCGTCGGCGCGCGGCACGCGGAGCTGCCGCAACCGCCTCAGCGCGCGGACGGCGCCGCCGGGCAGGCCGGGGCCGGGCGTGCCGCCGTCGGCGGCGTCGGGTGCGGCGTCGGAGACGGTGGCGTACCAGCCGTCACCGCAGCGCAGCACGAACGTCGTCGGCAACGCCGCGTCCGCCGCGAGAGCGCTCGCCGCGCAGCCGCGCGGCAGGCCGGCGGTGACCGCGGCGGGGCGGCCGCGCTCGGCGACGCGGACGGGGACGCCCCCCGCGAGGGCGAGCGCGCCGGGACCGCCGCTGTCGACCCGCGCGGCGGAGAGCGCGGGGGTGGCGGTGCGCGACCAGGTCGCGGCACCGTCGGTGGTGCGCCAGAGGCCGTCGGCGCGGGCGACGACGACGAGGCCGCTCGCGGCGCGCCGGGCGACGTCGACGTCGTACGCGGCACCGCCGGACACCAGCCGCCACGTCGTGCCGCTGTCGGTCGACTGCCAGACGCCGGCGCCCGCGCCCTCGGGCGCGGCGAGCCAGACGGTGCCGGCGGACCAGGCGTCGAACGCCACCGCCGCCGCGCCCGCGGGCACGGCACCGGCGGGCAGGAACCGCGCGCCGCCGTCGGTGCTGCGCCACACGGCGCTGGTGCCGCCGGGCGCGGCGGTGAGCACGAGCAGCGTCGCGGCGTCGGCGCGGGAGACGGCGGCGGCGACGACGGGGCCGGACGGCCCGGCCGCCGGGGCCGCGTACGTCCGCCCGTCGTCGTGGCTGACGGCGACGCCGGTGCCGGTG
>DASTMB010000076.1 GCA_035714365.1 Mycobacteriales bacterium
CGCGAGCGGCACGGCGAGCAGCAGCAGCGCCGGCGCCGGGGCCGCGCCGGAGCCGGGCAGCGTGGCCAGCAGCGGGAACGCCGGCAGCGGGCCGAGCGTGACGCCGGTCGGCGCGACGGCGGTCGCGGTGCCGACGGCGAAGCCGGTGCCGGTGGCGAACGCCACGCACCAGACGACGGCGTTGGGGGCGTAGGCGACGCAGAGCAGCACGAGCAGCAGCGTCCCGACCAGCCCCGGCCGCAGCGAGTGCATCAACGCCGCCGCGCGCGGCAGGTGCCACAGCAGCGCGGCCGCGACGCCGAACGCGCCGCCCGCGGCGAGCGTGAGCAGCGCCGCCGCGGCGCCGCCGCCGACGAGGCGGGCGCGTTGCGGGAGGGCGTCGAGGTACTGCGCCGGCCCGCGCGCGCGGATGCCGCCGAGCGCGCCGGCGAGCGCGGCGAGCGCGCCCGCGCAGAGCAGCACCCGCCACGGCCCGGGCCGCGCGGCCGGGGTGCCGGCGGGGCCGGTGAGCAGCGTCGCGAGGACGGCGTACGGCACCGCGACGGCGGCGCCGAGCCAGGCGGCGCGGCCCAGCGGCCGCGGCTCCAGCTCGCGCACCACCCGCGCGCCCGCGCGGAACGGCAGCCAGGCCAGCAGCAGCGTCAGCGTCAGCGGCGCCAGCCCGAACGCGCCGCCGCGCACCGCGAGCCGCGCGCCGTGCGCGACCAGCCAGGTCAGCGCGCCCGCGCGCAGCGCCTCGCCCGACCCGGCGCCGGAGCGCGGGTCGGCCGCCCAGGTCAGCACCGCGACGGCGACCGTCGCCAGCAGCCCGGCCGCGAACGCCGTCCCGCCCGCGCGGCAGACCACGAGCGCGACCGTCGTCGGCGACGGCCCGCGGCGGGCCGGGCGCGCGGGGGTACGGGTGCGTTCGCGAGTCGTCGTGGTCACTCCCCCGACTGTCGCACGGCGCGGCGCCCGCGCCCGGGAGCGGCGCGCGCTAGCGCGCCCGGACGCCGGCGCGCGCGAGCGCGCGCAGCGCGAACACCGCCTGGAGCAGCACCAGCAGCGACGCCAGCGCGAGCCACGGCGTGCGCTGCGCCTCGGCGGTCGGCGTGTCGAGCAGCCGGTACACGGTGAACGCCAGCGCGACCGCCACCGCGACGAACGTCTCCGCCTCCGGCGTCACGGGCACGTTCGGTCGCGGCGGCTTCCCGGTGAGCAGCAGCGCGCGGCCCGCGCCGTAGGCGGCGAGCAGCACGGCGAGGACCGCGAGCACGCCGAGGTCCCAGGCGCGGTAGCGGATCTCCACGACGGCGTTGCGCGCGTCGTACCAGGGGAGGAACGACACGGCCACGAACGCCAGCCCGCACGCGATGACCGCCACCGCGTCCAGGTCCAGGTACCGGAGCGGCCGCTCCGGCTCCCCCGCCGGGGTCACAGCCCGCGCACGACCTCGGCCATCAGCCGGGCGGCCTCGCTCGGCGTCTTGCCGACCCGCACGCCCGCCGCCTCCAGCGCCGCCTTCTTCGCCTCGGCGGTGCCGGACGAGCCGGAGACGATCGCGCCGGCGTGGCCCATCGTCTTGCCCTCCGGCGCGGTGAAGCCGGCGATGTAGCCGACGACGGGCTTCGTGACGTGCGCCTGGATGTGCGCCGCCGCCCGCTCCTCGGCGTCGCCGCCGATCTCGCCGATCATGACGATCGCGTCGGTCTCCGGGTCGTTCTGGAACGCGTCCAGGCAGTCGATGTGCGTCGTCCCGATGACCGGGTCGCCGCCGATGCCGACGCAGGTGGAGAACCCGATCTCGCGGAGCTCGTACATCATCTGGTACGTCAGCGTGCCCGACTTGCTGACCAGCCCGATGCGGCCCGGCTTGGTGATGTCGGCGGGGATGATGCCGAGGTTGCTGCGGCCGGGGCTGATGACGCCGGGGCAGTTCGGGCCGACGATCCGCGTCGCGCCGCCCCGTGACTGGAGGTAGCTCCAGAACGCCGTCGTGTCGTGCACCGGGATGCCCTCGGTGATGACGACGCAGAGCGGCACGCCCGCGTCGATCGTCTCGATCACGGCGTCCTTGACGAACGCCGGCGGCACGAACACCACGGACGCGTTGGCGCCGGTCTCCTTCGCCGCCTGCTCGACGCTGGCGAACACCGGGATGCCGTCGACGTCGGTGCCGGCCTTGCGCGGGTTGACGCCGGCCACGATGTTCGTGCCGCTCGCCACCATCCGCCGGGTGTGCTTGGTGCCCTCGGAGCCGGTGATGCCCTGGACGAGGACGCGGGTGCTCTCGTCGATGAAGATCGCCACTTCGTTCCCGTCCCTACTTGGCCGCGAGCTCGGCGGCGAGGCGCGCCGCGCCGTCCATCGTGTCCACGCGCTGGAGCGTCGGCAGCGCCGCCTCGTCGAGGATGCGCCGGCCCTCCTCCGCGTTGTTGCCGTCCAGCCGGACGACGATCGGCTTGTCGACGCCGCCGAGCAGGCCGATCGCCTGCACGATCCCGTCGGCCACCGCGTCGCACGCCGTGATGCCGCCGAAGACGTTGACGAACACGCTCTTCACGTCCGGGTCGCTGAGCACGATCGACAGGCCGTCGGCCATGACCTGCGCCGACGCGCCGCCGCCGATGTCGAGGAAGTTCGCCGGGCGCTGCCCGCCGAACTCCTCGCCCGCGTACGCCACGACGTCGAGCGTGGACATGACCAGGCCGGCGCCGTTGCCGATGATGCCGACCGAGCCGTTGTCCAGCTTCACGTAGTTGAGGTTCTTCTCCTTCGCCCGCTGCTCGAGCGGGTCGGCCGCCGCGCGGTCCTCCAGCGCCTCGTGCTCCGGGTGGCGGAAGTCGGCGTTGCCGTCGAGGGTCACCTTGCCGTCGAGGGCGAGCACGCGGCCGTCGGGCGTCTTCACGAGCGGGTTGACCTCAACCAGCGTCGCGTCCTCGCCGGTGAAGCAGTCCCACAGCTGCACGACGATCTCCGCCGCCTGCTCGCGCACGTCCTCCGGCAGCAGCCGCACGATCTCGCGCGCCGTGTCGAGGTCGACGCCGGCGCTCGCGTCGACCGGCACCTTGGCCAGCGCCTCCGGCTTGGTCCGCGCCACCTCCTCGATCTCCATGCCGCCCTCCGGCGAGCACATGGCGAGGAACGTGCGGTTGGACCGGTCCAGCAGGAACGAGAAGTAGTACTCCTCGGCGATGTCGCTCGCCTCGGCGACGAGCACCCGGTGCACCGTGTGCCCCTTGATGTCCATGCCGAGGATCTGCGCCGCCTTCGCCTCCGCGTCGGCCGGGTCGTCGGCGAGCTTGACGCCGCCCGCCTTGCCGCGGCCGCCGGTCTTCACCTGCGCCTTCACGACGGTCTGCCCGCCGATCTCCTCGGCGATCGCGCGCGCCTCGGCGGGCGTCGACGCGACCTTGCCCTTCGTGACGGGGACGCCGTGCTGGGCGAACAGGTCCCTTGCCTGGTACTCGAACAGGTCCACGGAGCGGTCCTCGCGGTCGGGGGTCGGCGGCGCCCGGAAGCGTAGCGAGCGCGGGCGCCGTTCCGCGAAACGGGCCCGGCCCGGCCCGCCAGGAGTTCGGGGCGGCGCGACGAAGGAACCCACGCCCCGCCCCTCACGGAAGGCACCGCCATGCGCCGACTGCTCGCGCTCGTCCCGCTCGCCCTCGCCGTCGCGTTCGCCGCGCCGCCCGCGCACGCCAGCGAGCCGATCTGCTCGCACTGGACGCACGGCTGCGACTTCCCGGCGTACGTCCACGAGATCTGCGTCGAGTACACGACGCTGACCTGCCCCTAGTCCTCCAACGCGTTGAGCAGGCGGTCGCAGTCGGCCGTCGTGTTGTAGACGTGCGGGGCGACGCGCACCGAGTCGCCCCGGATGCTCACGTGGATGCGTTGCGCCGCCAGGGTGTCGGCGATCCCGGGCCGCAGCCCGTCCGGGAAGCGGATGCCCATCAGGTGCGGCCCGCGCAGGTGCTCCGGCGCCGTGCGCAGGCCCAGGCTCTCCGCGCCCTTCGCGAGGTACGCCGTCAGCGCGGCGGTCGTCTCCGCGATCTCGTCCACGCCCCACTCGGCGAGTTGCGTCAGCGCCGCCTTCGCCATGGGCACCAGCACGAAGTTGGAACGCTCGCCCACGTCGTAGCGGCGCGCGCCCGGCTGGTAGCCGGCCCGGTAGTCGATGAGCCGCGCGAAGTCGTCGCTGGCCTCGCGGTTGATCCAGTTCGCCTCCAGCGGCACGCCGTCGCGGTGCCGCGGCGCGACCCACAGGTAGCCGAGCGCGTACGGCCCGAGCAGCCACTTGTAGCCGGCCGCCACCACGAAGTCCGGGCGTACCGCGTCGAGGTCCAGCGGGAACGCGCCCAGCGACTGCGTCGCGTCGACCACCAGCGCGGCACCGGCGGCGCGGGCCGCCTCCCCGACGCGGACCAGGTCGACCAGCCCGCCGTCGGTCCAGTGGACGTGCGGGACGGCGACCACGCCGACGTTCGCGTCGATGCGGTCGAGGACGGCCGCCGTCCAGTCGTCGTCGGCCGGGCGCGGCACGGTGACGACCTCGCCGGCGGCCTGCCACGCGTACACGTCGCTCGGGAAGTCCTCCGCGAGCATCAGCACGCTCCGGCCGTCGAGCGGCAGGTTGCGGGCGGCGACACCGACGCCGTACGACACGCTCGGCACGAACGCCACGCCCTCCGCGTCCGCGCCGACCAGCCCGGCGAACGTCGCCCGCAGGTCCTCGCTGCCGGAGAAGAACTTGTCCGGCGTGACGTCCCAGGGCACCTCCTTGAGCCGCACCGCCGCGAGACCGGCCTCGGTGACCGCGCGGAGCTGCGGGCCGAGGTAGGCGCAGTTGAGGTACGTGACGCCGTCGGGGAGCGCGAACAGGTGCCGCTGGTCGTCGAGCATGCCGCCGAGCCTACGTCCGCGCGGCGCGGGTAGGGGGGCGAGGGTGACGGGACGGCCGGTGGGCGCGGGCGCGGTGTTCGGCTTCGGCCTCGGCGGCCTGGTCGACGGGATCGTGCTGCACCAGGTGCTCCAGTGGCACCACCTGGTCTCCGCCACCACCAGCGACCGGACGGTGAACGGGCTGCGGGCGAACACGCTGGCCGACGGCGTGTTCCACCTCGTCACGCTGGCGGTCGTCGTCGCCGGCGTCGCGCTGCTGTGGCGCGCGGCGCGGACGCCGGGGCCGCGGTGGGGGCGGCTGGCGACGGGCGGGGTCCTGCTGGGGTTCGGGGCGTTCCACGTCGTGGACGAGGTGGTGTTCCACCTGCTGCTCGACCTGCACCACATCCGGATGGTCGACGGCTACCTGCCGTACGACCTGGCGTTCGCCGGGATCGGCGTGGTGCTGCTGGCGGCGGGCGCGCTGGTCGTGCGGCGGCGGCCGGCTGCCTAGGCGGCGGTGGCGCCGAAGCGGCCGCGGACCCAGTCGATGATCTCGGTGGTCGTCGCGCCGGGCGTGAAGATCTTCGCGACGCCGAGGGCCTCGAGCTCGGGGATGTCGGCGGCCGGGATGATGCCGCCGCCGAAGACGACGATGTCGCCCGCGTCGCGCTCCTTGAGCAGCTCCAGCACCCGCGGGAACAGCGCCATGTGCGCGCCGGAGAGGATGGACAGGCCGATGCAGTCGGCGTCCTCCTGGATCGCGGTCTCCACGATCTGCTCCGGCGTCTGGTGCAGGCCGGTGTAGACGACCTCCATGCCCGCGTCGCGCAGCGCGCGGGCGACGACCTTCGCGCCGCGGTCGTGGCCGTCGAGGCCGGGCTTCGCGACGACGACGCGGATGTGGCCGCCGGGCATCCGGTCCTCCGAGGTTGAGTGCGTGGCGCTGTCGCCTGGCATGCTACCGACCGTGTCCGACTGGCGCGCCGCGCTGCTGAAACGGTTCAGCTTCCCGGCGTACGAGCGCCTCGGCCGCAACCCCGTCGGCTGGCCGGGCTACGAGCCCGCCGAGATCGTGCGGTACGCGATCGGTTCCCTCGGCGGGATCAACGTCGTCGCCGCCGTGTGGGACTTCGAGCGCTACGGCGGGTCGTTCGGCGAGCTCGACGCGGCGGCGTTCGCGGAGGCGGCGGACCGGGCGGCGCGGTACGGCGAGCCGCTGGTGTCGTTCGTCCGCACCGGCGGCGTCCGGCTCCAGGAGGGCATGGCGGCGCTGGTCGGGATGCCCCGGGCACAGCTCGCGTTGCGGCGGCTGGCGGCGGCGGGCGTGCCGCACGTCGCGGTGGCCGACGACCCGACGACGGGCGGGGTGTTCATCTCGGTGGTGACGCGCGCGGACCTGCGGGCGGCGGTGCGCGGGGCGACGGTGGGC
Source organism: Mycobacteriales bacterium (assembly GCA_035714365.1). Lineage (GTDB taxonomy): Bacteria > Actinomycetota > Actinomycetes > BP-191 > BP-191 > BP-191. The sequence goes on from DASTMB010000076.1 coordinate 6,293, forward strand.
TTCGCCGGGCCGCGCGTCGCGGAGGCGGTGCTGGGCGCGCCGCTGCCGGAGGGCAGCCACACGGCGGAGTCGGCGTTCGCGGCGGGGCTGGTCGACGCGCTGCTCGCGCCGGACGAGGTCGGCGACTGGCTCGCCCGCGCCCTCACCGCGCTGGTGCCGGGCGCTTCCGGGAAGCAGGCCGAGCACGGAGAAGGTCGGCTCCGCTTCCCGGAAGCGGCGGGCACCGGCGCCGGGGACGAGGAGGGGGACGCGCAGGTCGAACGCGCCCGCCGCGCCGACCGCCCCAGCGGCGTCGCGCTGCTCGACGCGCTGCTGCCCGACGCGGTCGACCTGCGCGGCGCCGACGCGACCGTGCGCGCGGTGGCCGGGCACCTGCCGGACGGCACCCCCGCCGTCGGCGTCGCCCTCGCCGCCGAGCGTCACGGCCGCCCCACCCCCGCCGGCTACCGCCTGGCGCAACGCGCCGCCGCCCTGGCCGCGCGCCTGGACCGGGTGCTCGTCACGCTGGTGGACACGCCCGGTGCGGAGCCCGGCGCCGACGCCGAACGCGCCGGCGTCGCGGCCGCGATCGCCGACACGATGGACGCGCTGCTCGGCTGCGCCGCGCCCACGCTCGCCGTCGTCACCGGCGAGGGCGGCAGCGGCGGCGCGCTCGCCGCCGCCGTCGCCGACCGGGTGCTCGTGACGCCCGGCTGCTACTTCGCCGCGCTCGGCCCCGAGGCCGCCGCCGCCGCGCTGCGCACCACGCCCGGCGCCACCGCGAAGCGGCTGCGGCTGCGGCCGGTCGACCTGCTCGCGCTGGGCTTCGCCGACGCGGCGGCGCCGGAGCCGGACGACGCGGCGTTCGCCGGGTTCGTCGCCGCGCAGGCCGCGCACCTCGCCGCCGCCGACCCGGCCGAGCGCCGCGCCGCGCGCGAACGCCGCTGGGCCGCCGCGCTGCCCGGGACGCTGACGTGACCGACCCGATCGTCCCCGTCGGCGGCGGCGTCCCGGTCGACCCGGAGACCGGCGAGCGGTACGGCTACCTGCCGCGCCGCGCCGCCAACCGCAAGCTGATCATCCGCGCCCAGCTCGGCCTGCCGTGGCTGCTCGCCGCGCTCGCCGCCGCGGCGGTGCTGGCGGTGGCGGCGGCGGTGTTCCTGCTGTCCCGGCCCACCCGGCCGGGGAAGCCGTTCGTGGACGAGGGGCCGTTGCGGGCGTACCCGGAGCAGGGGGTGGCGCCGTTGCGGGACCGGTCCGGCTGGCTGGACCGCCGCACCGGGCTCGCCGCCGTCGCGGGCGCGCTGTCGTTCTGCCCCGCCGACGGCGGGTGGGTCGGCGCGGACGGGAAGCGGTACGACGCCGACGGCCGCGCCGACGACGGGCGCGGGCTGACGCTGTGGGTGGTCAAGGCCGCGAGCGGGCATGTCTACGTCGACCGGACCAGGACCGTGACGGTCACCGGGCAGGCGGAGCCGCTGCCGCCGTGCGCCACGCCGTGGCGCGTCGGGGCGGACCCTCCTGCCGACGGGCTGTAGCGGCGGGTACGGTCCGGGACGAGGAGGGCGCGCGTGGACGTACCGCTTCGCCGGACCCGGGGCGCGGTCGCGCGCCGGGCGCGCACGGTGCTGTCCCCCGCCGGGGTGCGCGGCCTCGCCCTCGAGACGGCGTGGACCGCCGCCCACCTCGCCACCTACCCGCTCGGCTTCGCCCGCGACCGGCTGCGCGACGACCTCGGCCCGGCCAGCCTGGACCGGCTCTCGCCCGTGCAGCGCGGGCTCGTCCTCGGCGACGTCGAGGCGGCGGGGACGCCGATCGTGCTGCTGCACGGCTGGGTCGACAACCGTTCCATCTTCACGCTGCTGCGCCGCCAGCTCCGCCGCCGCGGCTTCGGCCGCGTCGTCACCATGAACTACGCCGTCACCCACGACGTCCCCAAGGCCGCCGCCCGCCTCGCGAAGCTCGTCGAGCAGGTCTGCGCCGACACCGGCTACGAACGCGTCCACGTCGTCGGCCACAGCATGGGCGGCCTCGTCGCCCGCTACTACGTGCAACGCCTCGGCGGCGACGCCCGCGTGCACACCCTCGCCACGCTCGGCACGCCGCACCACGGCACCCGCGCCGCCCACCTGTTCGTCGGCCGCGCGCTCAGCCAGCTCCGCCCCGGCTCCGCCGTCATCCGCGAGCTCGCCGAGCCGGCGCCCGGCTGCCGCACCCGCTTCGTCGCCGTGTGGAGCGACCTCGACCACGTCGTCGTCCCGAACGAGTCCGCCCGCGTCGAGCACCCCGACCTCGCCGCCCGCAACGTGTTCCTGCGCGGCGTCGGGCACCTGTCGTTGCCGATCGACGGGCGGGTGGTGCGCGAGATCGTCGACGCGTTCGCGCACCTCGACTCCGACGGCAGCACGCTCGTCGCGCCGCTGGCGGCCCCGAAACGGCGGCCGCGTAACGATCCGGCCCCGGCCGTGTCCCGCCTCGGAAAAGGCGGGTGACAGGCCCCCTACGATGCGGGCATGACGGGTGACCGCTTGGGGGGACCGCTCACGTACAGCGTCGAGCCGCCGTCCGGTGAGGCCAGCGCCGAACGCCCCATCGTCATCGGCGGCGTCGCCGTCGCCGCGATGCTGGCCCTCGGGCTGGTCGGCGGGTGGTTCGCGCTCGGCTACGTCGCCGCGTCCCGCCTGATCGTCGACGGCGTGCCGGTCGCGATCGTCGCGATCGGCCTCGGCCTCGCCGCGTGGTTCGCGCGTACCCACCTGCGCCGCGCCCGGCGGACGGCGTTGCTCGTGGTGGGCATCGTGGCGGTCGTGGCCGCGATCCTCGCCAACCACGTCCTCGGCACGATCAAGCCGGCGCTCCCCCAGGTGCGGCACGCGGTCGACCAGATCGACCTGCCGGGCGGGTTCCACAAGACCGACGAGACCTCGCACGGCGACCGGTTCTGCCGCCAGGGCTGCCCGACGCTGGTCCGCCACTACGCCGCGCCGGAGACCGACCCCGACCCGGTGCGGACGCTGATCCTGGCGATGTTTTCGCAGGGGTGGGAGCAGGTCACCGACGTGCCGCGTGAGCTCGCGACCGTCGCCCGGCGCGGCGACATCGTCGTGCAGCTCGCCGAGAAGCAGCCGCACGTGGTCGAGGTCACCGCCTCCCGCACCGGGTAGCCGTTCCCCGGCGGGAATTTGGCCGCCCCCGGGGGGTTTGTTACAGTCTGGTCACGGCGCCTCCCCTGGGGAGGGCGTCGTTCCGGGCGCCCAGGTGCGCGCCTGCTTGCTCCTGTCGTAGACCGGAAGGCTTCTTCGCGTGCGCTCCCCGCACTTCGCCCGAACGGCGCGCCTGCGCCGCGCGGGCGGGCTCCTCGCCCCCCTCGCCGTCGCGACCGCTCTCGCGGTCGCCGGTCACCAGCTCCCGTCGCCCGCGTCGGTGCCCGCGCACGCGGTCACGGCGTTCGCGGCCGAACGTCCCGAGCGCACCGTGGCCGGTCCCGCCCCGGCGCTGAGCGTCGCGCCGCGCACGGCCGCCGCCGCGGTGCGGCGGACGCCGGTGCGCGCGAGCCGCGGCACGCGGCGGGTGGCGCCGAAGGTCGTCCGGGCGCGCGGCTGGGTCCGCCCCGCGGGCGGGCCGGTGACGTCGGACTTCGGGATGCGCTGGGGCAAGCTGCACAAGGGCCTGGACTTCGGCGCGCCGTACGGCTCCCCGATCTACGCCGCCGCCGACGGCGTCGTCATCTACGCCGGCCCCGAGGGCGGCTACGGCCGCCTGCTGCTCATCCGGCACGCCGGCGGGATCGTCACGGCGTACGGCCACATGAGCCGCTTCAACGTCCGCACCGGCCAGCGGGTCACGGCCGGCCAGGTCGTGGCGTTCGTGGGCTCGGCGGGGCACTCGACCGGCCCGCACCTGCACTTCGAGGTGCGGCCGGGCGGCGGCGCCGCGATCAACCCGGCGCCGTTCCTCCGCGCGCGGGGCGTCCGGCTCTAGGCGGTCCTAGCTGGCGACGCCGCGGCCGTGCTTCGGCCCGGCCGTCTGGCGCAGCAGCACCACCGACGTCGTGCCCCCGCCGGTCGCGGGACCGTCCGACGCGACGACGGCGAACGCCGACCCGTCCGGGCCGACCGCGTTGTCGATGTAGTCGAGCAGGTCGCGGTTGTCGCCGAAGCCGGGCAGGCCGCAGAACAGGCCGTCCAGGCAGATGTCCTTCGTGTGGATCGGCTTCGCGATCGCCCGCACCCGCTCCACCTTCGGCTTCGCCGTGTCGGCGCCGGTGATGCGGGCCATGGTCGCGTACCAGTTCTGCGCGACGTTCGGATCGGCCTTGGTGCCCTCGAGGTAGACGAGCGACAGGGTGCCCTTCGTCCCGCCGGCGATGGCGCCGTAGACGCTGGCGACCTTCGGCGTGCCGACGTCGACCAGGCCGGACCAGGTCTTCCCCTTGTCCTTCGAGAACGACAGCCACGCCGACTGGTGCCCGTTGTGCAGGCCGTTGCCGGAGACGTAGAGGGTGCCGGTGCGGTCGACGGCCATCCAGTTGAAGCCCGCGTAGAACGCGTCACCCGCCCCGCCCAGGTACACCGGGTGGCTGACGAGCTGCGGCACCTGCCCGGCCGGGCCGGTCTCCAGGTGCGCGACGTAGAGGCGGCTGGGGGTGCCGAGCGGCTTGGCGGCGTTGTAGGTCTGCGGCGAGTCGATGCCGTAGAGGACGTAGACGTCGCCGGTGCGCTCGTCCACGGTCAGGTTGTCCACGTAGGCGTTCTGGTTGGTGACGAGCGCCTCGGTCGGCGTCGGCGAGGTGCCGCCCGCCTCGGCGGGGACGGCGCCGGTGCCGTAGAGCGGCGCCGGGGCGCCGAACGTCTTGCCCATGTCGTGCGAGGCGAAGAAGTACGGGACGGCGTCGAAGCCCTTGGCGACGACGTAGACGTTCTCGCCGTGGCCGCCGATCCACGGGCGGTCATAGACGTCCATCTGGATGGTCGACTGCGTCCAGGTCAGGCCCGCGTCGCGGGAGACGTCGACGTAGATGCCGAGCCCGAGCGACAGGTCGGCCGCGACGACGGTGCGCTCGTCGATGAAGTGCATGTCCCAGTCGCCGCCGCCGACGTTGTCGAGCGCCGGGTGAATGCGGGTGAAGTGCTTGCCGCCGTCGGTCGAGCGGTACAACGCCGCCGGGTCGGAGCCGCCGTTGAGTCCGTCGGCCAGCACGACGCGGCCGCTGGGCGACACCGCGACGTTCGGCTCGCCGCCGCCACCCTTGAACACCGTCTGCGCGAACGCCATCCGCTGCGGCGCGGCGGCGTGCGCGACAAGCGGGGCGGTCGCGAGCGTGAGCGCGGCGAGGGCGGTCAGGGCGGTACGACGGCGCACGGGAGGTCCTTCGGGTAGGCGGGTGCTACGGCGGCTCAACGAGGAGGAGCCGCGCGCGTGACGACGCGTTCGCCGCGCGTGCCCGCCGGACCTGCTCCTAGAGCTTCTCGACCGGGGCGTAACGGAGCAGCAGGCGCTTGGTGCCGACGTCGCCGCCGAAGCTGATCGTCGCCTCCGCCGAGTCGCCGGCGCCCGCCGTCGCGACGACCGTGCCGAGCCCGAACGCGTCGTGGTTGACGCGGTCACCCGGCGCCACGCTGATGATCGGCCGCAGCCCCACGCCCGGCCGGGCGGTCGGCCGCCCGCCGCCGGAGGACAGCGTCCGCGCCATCGTCGCCATGGCCGGCTCGGGCCGCCCGCTCCACTCCACGAGGTCCGGCGGGATCTCGTCCAGGAACCGCGACGGCGGGTTGTACGACCCGGCGCCCCACGCCGTCCGGTGCTGCGCGCGGGACAGGTACAGCCGCTCGCGGGCGCGGGTGATGCCGACGTAGGCGAGGCGGCGTTCCTCCTGGAGCTCGACCTGGTCGGCGAGCGAGCGCATGTGCGGGAACACGCCGTCCTCGAGCCCCGTCAGGAACACGACGGGGAACTCCAGCCCCTTCGCGTTGTGCAGCGTCATCAACGTCACGACGCCGGACTCGTGATCGATCTCGTCGGCGTCGGCGACGAGCGACACCTGCTCGAGGAACTCCTGGACGGAGCCGCCCTCGACGCGCTCCTCGTACTCGCGGGCGACGCCGACGAGCTCGCGGAGGTTCTCGATGCGGCCCTCCGACTCGATCGGCGTGACCTCGTCGGCCTCCAGCTCGGCGAGGTAGCTGGTGAGGTCCATGGCGCGTTCGAGGACGGCCGACGGCCCGTCCGCGAGCCCCTCGCGCAGCGTCGCGAGCATCGCGGTGAACTCCTTGATGCTCTTGGCCGCGCGGGTGTTGAGGCCGGGCGCGTCGTCGCAGCGTTCCAGCGCCTCCGCCCAGGTGATTCGCTCCCGCGCGGACAGCGCCTCGATGCACGCCTCGGCCCGGTCGCCGATGCCGCGCTTGGGGACGTTGACGATGCGCCGCAACGACACGGTGTCGGCCGGGTTGACCAGCACCCGCAGGTACGCCAGCAGGTCGCGGACCTCGCGCCGCTCGTAGAAGCGGACGCCGCCGACGACGCGGTACGGCAGCCCGACGCGGACGAACACCTCCTCGAACACGCGCGACATCGCGTTGGTCCGGTAGAAGACGGCGACGTCGTTCGGCCTGGCGACGCCCTCGTCGCAGAGCCGGTCGACCTCCTGCGCGACGAACGCCGCCTCGTCGTGCTCGTTCTCCGCGACGTACCCCTTGATCGGCTCGCCGGCGCCCTGGTCGGACCAGAGGCGCTTCGGCTTGCGGTCGGGGTTCTTCGCGATGACGGCGTTGGCGGCGTTGAGGATGGTCTGGGTGGAGCGGTAGTTCTGCTCGAGCAGGATGACCGTCGCGTCCGGGTAGTCCTCCTCGAACTGGAGGATGTTGCGGATCGTCGCGCCGCGGAACGCGTAGATCGACTGGTCCGCGTCGCCGACGACGGCGAGCTCGCCGGGGTCGCCGTCCGGTGGGCCGACCAGCTCGCGGACGAGCGCGTACTGCGCGTGGTTGGTGTCCTGGTACTCGTCGACGAGCACGTGCCGGAACCGCCGCCGGTAGTGCTCGGCGACGTCCGGGAACAGCCGCAGCAGGTCGACGGTGACCATGATCAGGTCGTCGAAGTCCATGGCGTTCGCCTCGCGGAGGCGGCGCTGGTAGAGCGTGTACGCCTCGGCGACGTGGCGTTCCATGTCGTTCGCGGCGTCGTGGCCGGCGGTCTCCCAGTCGACGAGCTCGTTCTTGAGGTTGCTGACCTGGTGGGAGATCGACCGCGCCGGGTACCGCTTGGGGTCGAAGTCGAGGTCGCGGCAGCAGATCGCCATGAGCCGCTGCGCGTCGCCCTGGTCGTAGATCGTGAACGAGCTCTTGTAGCCGAGGCGCGTCGCCTCGCTGCGCAGCAGCCGCACGCACGCCGAGTGGAACGTCGACACCCACATCGCCTTGGCACGCGGCCCGACGAGCGACTCGACGCGCTCCTTCATCTCGCCGGCCGCCTTGTTGGTGAACGTGATCGCCAGCACCTGGCCGGGCTGCACGTGCCGCTCGGCGAGCAGGTACGCGATCCGGTGCGTGAGCACCCGCGTCTTGCCGGACCCGGCGCCCGCGACGATGAGCAGCGGCCCGCCGGTGTGCGTGACCGCCTGGCGCTGCTGCGGGTTCAGCCCGCGCAGCAGCTCCTCCGGGTCGAGCCGGGGGCGGCGCGGGGGGTCGGACGCGGCCGGCGCGGCGAACGCCGGGTCGTCGTCGAAGAGGGTCGTCATCGGTACGGCCAGTCTACGTTCGACCGGCGACACGAACCGGCCGCCGGGCGGGCTACGCGTCGGCGACGCGGAGGCGGGGGGAGGCGCGTTCGACCAGGCGGGCGTTCTGGATCGCCGCCGCCACGATCGGCGTGAACGCCACCACGACGAGGCGGTCGGACTCGTCCCACGCGTCGACGTTGACCGAGTCGACCTGGAGCAGCCCGATCACGCGGCCCTCGGTGATGAGCGGGACGCCGAAGTACGAACGGACGCCGACCGACGTGGAGCGCCGGCGGCGGTCGTCGGTGACCGCGACGTCGGCGGTGATGTCGGGCAGGTAGCGCGGCTCGCCGGTGAGCGCGATCGCCCCGCCGATCCCCTGCCCCAACGGCACCCGCATGCCGAGCGCCTCGGCCGTCGCGGGCGGGTCGGTGGCGGCGAGCCGCAGGTGGTCGGTCTCGTCCAGGAGCTGCACCGAGCCGCCGGTGAAGTCGATGAGCTGGCGCAACGCCGCGAACGTGCGTTCCAGCACCGTCGCGAGGTCGACGCCGCCGGTGACGTCGCGCGCCAGGTCGAGCATCAGCCGGTACCGCAGGTCCGCCGTCGCCGGCGCGGCGAGCGGCCGGCGGTCCAGCGCGACGTGCCCGCGCGACCGCTGCTCCGGCACCACCGACAGCGGGCCGGCCGGGTGGATCAGCCGGGGGACGTCGTCGTTGGGGACGGGCCGCGAGAACAGGTACCCCTGCGCGAGGTCTACGTCGAGGTCGCGCAGGGCGTTCATCTGCTGGTCGTCCTCGACGCCCTCCGCGACGACCGACAGCGCGAACGCCCGCCCCATCGCGGCGACCGCGCCGACGATCGCGGCGCTGCGCGCGTCGCGGCCGAGGCCGGACACGAACAGCCGGTCGACCTTGAGCACGTCGACCGGCAGGCGGGTGAGGTAGGTGAGCGACGCGTGGCCGGTGCCGAAGTCGTCGATGGCGATGAGCAGGCCGAGGTGGCGCAGCTCGTGCAACGCCGTGACGACGGCCTCGACGTTCTGCGTCAGCGCGGTCTCGGTGACCTCGAGGCAGACCGACGACGCGGGGACGCCGGCCTCGGCGAGCGCCCCGGCGACGAGCTTCGGGAAGCCGGGCTGCGCGAGCTGGCGGCGGGAGACGTTGACGGCGAGGACGGGGCGGCTGCCGTCGGCGAGCCGCGGCCACGACGCGGCGTCGGCGAGCGCGCGGCGGAGCACGTAGACGCCGAGGTCGAGGATCAGGTCGCTCTCCTCGGCGATCGGCACGAACTCGGCCGGCGGCACCGGCCCCCACACGCCGTCCGTCCAGCGCACCAGCGCCTCGAACGCGCGCACCGTGCCGTCGACCAGCCGCACCTCCGGCTGGTAGACGACGGTGAGCTCGCGGTCGCGGAGCGCCTTGCGCAACGCCCCCTCGATCTCGTGGTGGCGCACGGTCGCGGCGCGCATCGACGGCGTGAACAGCGCGTACCCGGCGCCGCCCGCCGCCTTCGCCTGGTACATCGCGGTGTCAGCGTCGCGCAGCAGCGTGTCGGGGTCGTCGTCCGCCCCGGCGATCGCGATGCCGATGGACGCGGAGGCGTACGACTCCCGGTCGTTCGGCAGCGCGACCGGCCGGCGCAGCGTCTCGGCGACGCGGTCGGCGAGCGCGACCGCGGTGCTGTGCTGGCGGACGCCGTGCGCGAGGACGACGAACTCGTCGCCGCCGAGCCGGGCGACGACGTCGCCGGGCCGCAGCACCTTGCGGAGCCGGTCGGCCACCTCCACGAGCAGCACGTCGCCCGCCTCGTGGCCGAGCGAGTCGTTGACCCACTTGAACCGGTCGAGGTCGATGAACAGCAGCGCCATCGGCTCCTGCGCGTCGAACGCCGCGCCCATCAGCGCGAGCAGCTCGGCGCGGTTCGGCAGGCCGGTGAGCAGGTCGTGGCTGGCCTGGTGGGCGAGCTTCGCCTCGACCACCTTGCGGTCGTGGATGTCCTCGACCTGCACGACCAGCCGGTTCTCGTCGTCGGCGGCGGCGCGGGAGATGGCGACGAGCGCCCAGCGCCCGCGCCCCTCGGCCTGCCGCACCCGCGCCTCGAACCGCGCGCCGCCGGACCGGCCGGAACGCACCTCGCCGGCGAGGCGTTCCAGCTCGGCCCGCGCCGCGGGCTCGACCAGGTCGACCAGCGGCACGCCGTCGAGCGTGTCGGTGTCCTCGCCGAGCAGCGTGGCGAGGGCCGGGTTGGCCGCCTCGACGTGGCCGCGTTCGTCGACGACGGCGAGGCCGATGGACGCGTACGCGAACGCGTCGGAGAGCTGCCGCACGCCGTGCCGGTGCTGCGACGCCTGGCGCCTGGCGAGCGCGGCGGCGAGGTAGGCGCCGCCCGCGATGAACACCGTCATGGCGACCGCGGTCGCCGGCCCGGTGCGGCGCCCGGCCGCGTCGTAGAGCGGGAACGCCAGCGCCGTCATGTCCACGAGCACCGCGACGACGACCGTCTGCAACGGCCCGAACCGGACCGCGGCCTCGACCAGCACGAACACGCCCAGCATCGAGCCGGCGCCCCGCTGGTCGTGGTACGCGGCCGTGTAGAGGACCCAGAACGCCAGGTCGAACGACGTCACCGCGAGCGCGAAGCGCTCCATCTCGGTGCGGGTGCGCAGCCACCGCGCGCCGACGCCGGCCGCGACGGCCAGCAGCATGAGCAGGACGTGGACCGTGACCTGTGCGCTGATCGCGACGCGCCGACCGTCCGCACCGGTCGGGCGCGCCGCGAACAGCATCACGACGGTGAACGCGGCTGCCATCCCACGCAGCATCGCCAGCGTCGCTTCGAACCGGACCGCCCCGGCGAGCTCACCCGAGCCGACGGTGGCGCTCCTCCCGCGCGTCGCGAGCCGGCCCCCCGGCCGCTCCGCGCGGTCGTCCCCCAAGCGCCTCCCCTTCCGCTGTGACGAACGTCCCGGCCGTTCGTCCTTGTGGTCGAAGGTAGGGAAACCGCGACAGGTGCGACATGGCCCGTCCGGATGGTTCCGAGCTGGTCACGACGGGTGGGGGAAGCAATCGGGCGCCCGGGCGTTGGAGACTGGCAGTGCCCGCCGTACCCAGGGAGGACCCCTCGTGCTCGACGCCGACGCCATCGAACGGATCCTGGTCGTCACCGCGCACCCCGACGACGTCGACTTCGGCTCCGCCGGCACCGTCGCCACGTGGACCAAGGCCGGGTACGAGGTGACGTACTGCGTCGTCACGAACGGCGACGCCGGCGGCTTCGACCCCGACGTCCCGCGCTCGGAGATCGCCGGCATCCGCCAGGCCGAGCAGCGCGCGGCGGCGGCCGAGGTCGGCGTGACCGACGTGCGGTTCCTCGGCTACCCCGACGGGCGGGTGACCGTGACGATCGAGCTGCGCCGCGACATCAGCCGCGTCATCCGGCAGGTGCGCCCGCAGCGCGTTCTCACGCAGAGCCCGCAGCGCAACTACGAACGCATCTACGCGAGCCACCCCGACCACCTGGCGGTGGGCGAGGCGACGCTCTGCGCGGTCTACCCGGACGCGCGCAACCCGTTCGCCCACCCCGAGCTGCTCGCCGACGAGGGGCTGGACGCGTGGACGGTCGCCGAGACCTGGCTGATGGCCGCGCCCGGCGCCGGGCACGTCGTCGACGTGACCGACGTGTACGAGCGCAAGCTCGCGGCGTTGCACCAGCACGTCTCGCAGCTCCCCGGCGTGCCCGGCGAGCTCGACACGATGCTGCGCGGCTGGCTCACCGCCAACGCGCGGGCCGGCGGGCTCCCGGAGGGCCGGCTCGCGGAGGCGTTCCAGCTCCTCGACACGGCGTGACGGAACGCCGCCCCAGGCTTGGTGTCCTCGCCGCCACCGGCAGCGCGACGGCGTTCGGCGTCACGATCGTCGTGCAACGCAGCCTCGCCCGCTCCGGCCTGCCCGTCGCGACGGCGCTCGGCATCCGGTTCTCCGTCGCCGCCGCGATCCTGCTGCTCTACCTCGCGCTGCGTCGCGCGCCGCTGCTGCCCGTGCGCGGCGAACGCCGCTGGGCGCTGCTGCTCGGCGGCATCGGGTACGCCGGCGAGGCGGCGCTGTTCTACGCGGCGTTGCAGCGCGGGACGGCGGGCGCGGTGTCGCTGCTGTTCTACGCGTACCCGGCGATCGTCACGCTGCTCGAGGTCGCGCTGCGGCTGCGGCCGCCGCGGCTCGTGGCGTTCGCGGTCGTCGTGCTGTCGACCGTCGGCGTCGTGCTCATCGTCGTCACCGGCGGCTCGGTGTCGATCAGCGCCGGCGGCGTCGGGTACGCCCTCGGCGCGGCGACGTCGTTCTCCGTCTACCTGCTGCTGTCCCAGCGGCTGATGCGGCGCTCGCCCGCGGCCGCCGCCGGTGCGCACGTCGCCGTCGGCGCGGCGCTGGCGCTGCTCACCGCGGCCGTGGTCACCGGCATGCCGCACGTCAACGGCCACGACGCGGCGCTGCTGCTCGCCAACGGCGCCGCCACGGCGGTGGCGTTCGCGTTGCTCTACGCGGCGCTCGCGCACCTCGCGGCCGGCGCGGCGGCGGTCGTGATGACGCTGGAGGCGTTCGTCACGGTCGGGCTCGCGGCGCTGGTGCTCGGCGAGGGCATCCGGCCGTTGCAGCTCGTCGGCGGGGTGTTCGTGGTGGCGGCGGCGGTCGTCGTCGCGCTCGGCTCCCGCACCCGCGTCGTCGACCCGGAGATCCCCGTTCCCTAGCCGCCCGCGGCCTTGCGCAGCAGCAGGTGCGCGACCGCGACCATCGGCGCGAGGAACAGCGAGTCGATCGCCAGGCTCACGCCCGTCAGCACGAACGCGATCGCCGTGAACACCCCCGCCAGCGGCAGCCAGCACGGCGCCGTCACCACCGCGGTCAGCACCAGCGCGCGCCGCTGCGCGGCCGTCCGGACACCGCCCGGCACCTCCACCGACGCGCCCATCGCGTTGAGCCGCTGCACCCGCGACGGGACCGACGGGTGGAACGTCGTCATCGGCGACTCGTCCTTCGTGCCCCTCGGGCGCTGCCAGCCGAGCGGCCGCGAAACGACGAACAGGTGCGCCGCCCACTCCGTCCCCGGCACGACGTTGCCGGTCGTGGCGAGCTTCGCCAGCGCCCGCGCGAGCGCGTCCGGGTTGCGGGTGAGCTGCACGGCGGCGGCGTCGGCGAGATGCCGGCGGGCGCGCCAGCCGCGCCGGAGGAACGGGTTCACGTACAGGAACCCGAAGATCATCGACGTCAGCATGAACGCGCCGCCCGCCATGACGAACGGCAGCAGCAGCATGCTCTTGAACCCGCCCGGCTCCTTGCCGCCCGGCGCGTCGGTCTCCCACTCCGCGCCCGCGCGGGTGAGCAGCTCCGCGGCCGCCGCCGTGTCGTCCGCGCCGCGCCGGCGGAACGCCCACCGCAGCAGCCGGCGCAGCGTCGTGCGCGGCTTCCCCTCGCTCGGCGCGCGCAGCACGCTGCCGACCAGGCCGAGCGTCTGGAACACCGACGACACCGTCGCCCCGATGCGCAGGTCGCCGTTGCCGACCGACGCGACGAGGTGACCGATCACCGCCTGCGTCTCGTCCCGGTCCAGCGTCGCCAGCAGCCCCGTCGTCACCACGAGCGTCGCGTCGTCCATCCGCGTACCGACCGCGGCGGCGTTCGGCACGTCCGCGTCGAGCAGCATCACCCGCGGCGCCGGCACGCCCGCGGCCGCCGCCATCTCGCCCGCGACGTTGACGAGCTGGTGCTCCTCGAGGTCCCCCGCGCGCGGCTCGCGCGCCCCCAGCGCCAGCAACGTCCCCCCGGTCGCCGCGCGCCGGAACACCCGCCGCACCCCCAGCCACGACAGCAGCAGCACCACCGACCCCGGCACCACGACGAACACCGCCAGCACGACGAGCTGCTCGGTCGTCAACGGCGCGTTCGACCGCCCCGCCTCCGACTCCGCGAAGCGCCGCAGCAGGTCCGGCGTGCGCGCCACGAGGTTCACCAGGTCCAGCACCAGCACCGCCGCCGCGTAGAGCAGCGGCGAGATGACCGCGCTCAACGGCACGCCCATCAGCCCGATGGCACCCGCCGACAGCGCCGTGAACCACCAGCTCGCCCGCCGGTGCCGCACCTGGGCGTCGAAGAAGCTCTCACGGTCGGCCGGCCCCGGGACCGGGGCGTACCCGGAGATGTCCGTCATGCCGGGTTTGTAGCAGCACGGAGCGGGAACCACCTAAGGTCCGGACGCGGCACCGCTACGCCGTTGTCACCGAGACGACCAGGCCCCTCGGTCGTTGTCACAGGCAGAACCCCTACCGGAAGGACGCTCATGTCGTTGCGCCGTCTCCTCGCCACCTCCTTCGCCGCGGTGGCCGTCACCGCGTCGGTGGCGTCGCTCAGCCCAGCCCAGGCGATCGTCGGCGGATCCGCCGCGCCCGAGGGCGCGTACCCGTTCATGGCCGCCATCACCGACGGCAGCGGCTTCCAGTACTGCGGCGGCAGCATCATCGCCCCGCAGTGGGTGCTCACCGCCGCGCACTGCGTCAACGACAACCGCAACGCCGTCGACATCTACGTCGTCACCGGCCGCACCAACCTCGGCGCCAGCACCCAGGGCCAGGTCATCAAGGTCACCCAGGTCGTCGTCGACAGCGCCTACGACGGCAACGCGTACGACGCCGCCCTGCTCAAGCTCTCCGTCGCCACCACGTCCCCGGCGATCACGCTCGCCTCGGCCGCCGACGACGTCTACGAGACCCCCGGCACCACGCTGCGCGTCACCGGCTGGGGCGACCAGACCAACACCCTCGGCCTCACCGCCACCAACGGCCTCCGCTACGTCGACGTCCAGGCCGTCAGCGACAACGAGTGCGCCCAGACGAACTTCGGCGTCGACAAGCCCACCGCCCTCTGCGCCGGCGCCCTCCTCAAGGACTCCTGCCAGGGCGACTCCGGCGGCCCGCTGTTCTACATGAACGGGGCTGCGCGCATCCAAATGGGGATCGTTTCTTACGGGACCGGGTGTGCGGTGCCGAAGTTCCCCGGCGTCTACTCCGAGGTCAACAACTCCCAGATCCGCGGCTTCATCAAGTCCACGTCTGGCGTCTAGGTTCCCCCCGCACCCGCCCGGGCCGCCCTCGTCGCGGCCCGGGCGGTGTGCTGTCCGGGCTCGGTTGCGCGTCGCGTTCTGGTGGCGGGGTTGAGGGGGTCCCGCTAGATTCCGCGCCGCTGCGCGGCGCTCCCTTTAGTCGCGGGACCCCCTCAA
>DASTMB010000077.1 GCA_035714365.1 Mycobacteriales bacterium
CCGGGGCCGGGCCGACGGCGACCAGCGCGTGCGCGACCGGGTCGTACCAGTGCACGCCGTCCGGGACGCCGGCGACGCCCCGCGTCACGGCGTAGAGCTCCAGCGGGAACCGCGCCCCCGCCGACCCGGCCGCGCGGAACAGCGTCGTCCGGCCGTTGCGCTCCGCCGTGCGCACCACACCGGCGCCGAGGAACAGCACCCGCCCCAGCCCGGCCGCGTCCAGCGGCGCCGCCGGCGCCGCCCGGCCGGCCAGCACGTCCGTCGCCGACATGCCGGGAGCCGGCAGGTCGCGCGGCAGCACCAGGCGCGGCAGCCCGTCCGCGTACGCCTTGACGGGCGGCGGCAGCGTCTCCGGGTCGTTCGGCGTCAGGTCGTGGCGGACGCGCGGGTCGTCCACCGGCACGTCCCACTCGCGGTCGGGCACGTAGGCGGTGAGCCGGTGCAGCAGCCCGGCACCGGCGTCCAGGTCCATCACTGACCGATGCGGCCGTCGATGCGCTCGCGGAGCAGGTCGGCGTGGCCGTTGTGGCGGGCGTACTCCTCGACCATGTGCACGAGCACCTCGCGCACCGACACCTGGCCGTCGCGGCGCGGGCGGGTGTCGCCCATGTCGGCGGCGCCGTCGAGCCACGCCTCCGCGAACGCCACCTCGTCGCGCCAGGCGGCCCACGCCTCCTCGACCACGGCGGGGTCGGCGACGGCACCGTCGAAGTCGGCGTCCGGCTCGGCGTCGGTCTGGTACCGCTTCGGGACGTCCTGGCCGGCCAGCACGCGGCGGAACCAGCCGCGCTCCACCTCCGCCATGTGCCGGAGCAGCCCGAGCAACGACATGGTCGACGGCGGGACCGAACGCCGCGCCAGCTGCTCCGCGTCCAGCCCCCGGCACTTCAGCTCGAGGGTGAGCCGCTGCGTGCGCAGGTACTCGGCGTAGTTGCCCTTCTCGTCCAGCAGCGACGGGCCGCCCTCGCGCGGGTCGTCGCTCTCCGGCAGGAACATGTCCGCCCGGTGCGTCACGACGCGGGCTCCACCGCGAACGCCGCCAGCACCTCGCGCGCGATCTCCTTCGCGCCGAGCCCCTCGTCGAGCAGGATCGCGTCGCGGCGGCCCTGCGCGAGGAACTCCTGCGGCAGCCCGAACACCTGCACCGGCACGTCCACGCCCGCGTCGGAGAGCGCGAGCTGCACGGCGGCGCCGACGCCGCCCGCGCGGCCGTTGTCCTCGATGGTGACGACCCGCCGGTGGGCGCGGGCGAGGGTGACCAGGCCGGCGTTGACCGGCTTCACCCAGCGCGGGTCGACCACGGTCGCCGCCAGGCCGGCCTCGGCCAGCCGGTCCGCGACGTCGAGCGCGGTGCGCGCCATCGCGCCGACGGCGACGACCAGCACGTCGGTGCCGGCGCGGAGCAGGTCCATGCCGTCGCGGGTGCCGACGGCGGGGATGTCCTCGCCGACGCCGCCCTTCGGAAACCGCACGACCGACGGCCCGTCGAGCGCCACCGACTCGCGCAGCAGCTCGCGCAACGTCGCGGCGTCACGCGGGGCGGCGATCGCCAGGCCGGGCACGACGTTCATGGTCGACAGGTCCCACATGCCGTTGTGGCTGGGGCCGTCCTCGCCCGTGACGCCCGCGCGGTCGAGCACGATCGTCACCGGCAGCCGGTGCAGCGCGACGTCCATCAGCACCTGGTCGAACGCCCGGTTGAGGAACGTCGCGTACACGCAGACGACCGGGTGCAGCCCGCCGAGCGCGAGGCCGGCCGCCGACGTGACGGCGTGCTGCTCGGCGATGCCGACGTCGTAGACGCGGTCCGGGTAGGCGCGCGCGAATGCGCCGAGCCCGACCGGCTCCAGCATCGCGGCGGTGATGGCGACGACGTCGCCGCGCTCGGCGCCGATCCTCACGATCTCGTCGGAGAAGACGTTGGTCCACGACCGCGCGCCGACCGCGAGCGGGCGGCCGGTGACCGGGTCGATGACGGAGACGCCGTGCAGGCAGTCGGCCTCGTCGTCCTCCGCCGGCTGGTAGCCGAACCCCTTGCGCGTGATGCAGTGCACGATGACCGGGCCGCCGAAGTCGCGCGCCTTGCGCAGCGCCGACTCGACCGCCGCCACGTCGTGGCCGTCGATCGGGCCGACGTACTTCAGGCCGAGGTCCTCGAACAGCACCTGCGGGCTCATGACGTCCTTGAGGCTGTCCTTGAGCCGGTGCAGCACGTCGTAGAGCGGCGGGCCGACGAGCGGCGCCGCCGACAGCGTGCGCTTCACCGTGTCGAGCACCTGCTCGTACCCCTGGGTCATGCGGATGCTGGCCAGGTGCTGCTGGAGGCCGCCGATCGTGGGGGCGTACGAGCGGCCGTTGTCGTTGACGACGACGACGACCGGGCGGTTGCCGGAGGCGATGGTGTTCAACGCCTCCCAGGCCATGCCGCCGGTGAGGGCGCCGTCGCCGACGACCGCGACGACGCTGCGCCTCTCCCCCCGCAGCGCGTACGCCTTGGCCAGGCCGTCGGCGTAGGACAGCGCGGTCGAGGCGTGGGAGTTCTCGATGAGGTCGTGGGCGGACTCGGCCTGGCTCGGATAGCCGGACAGCCCGCCGGGCTGGCGCAGCGTCGCGAACCCGGCCTGCCGGCCGGTGAGGATCTTGTGGACGTACGCCTGGTGCCCGGTGTCCCAGAGCAGCCGGTCGCGCGGCGAGTCGAACACCCGGTGCAGCGCGATCGTCAGCTCCACCACGCCGAGGTTCGGGCCGAGGTGGCCGCCCGTCTTCGACACGGCCGCCACGAGGAAGTCCCTGATCTCGATGGCGAGCGCCGGGAGGTCCTTCGGGTCGAGCCGCTTGAGGTCGTCGGGTCCGTGCACGGACTCCAGCAGCGTCACGCGCCGAGTCTATCGGCGGGTGCCCCGCCCGGCCGGTCGTGGGCTGCGATCTTCACCACACCCGCACACGGGTAGGGGTGCGCTGTGCTGGAGGCGGCGTGCTGGGGGTTCGTGGGCGGGGCGGCGCTGCTCGTCGGCGCGCTGCTCGGCCTGTACCTGCCCACCTCGGCGCGCGTCATCGGCCTGGTCATGGGCTTCGGCGCGGGCGTGCTCATCAGCGCGCTGGCGTTCGAGCTCGCGGCGGAGTCGTTCGAACGCGGTGGCACCGGCGCGACCGTCGGCGGGCTCGCGGCGGGGGCGTTGGCGTTCTTCGCCGGCGACCTGCTGGTCGACCGGCGCGGCGGCGAGCACCGCAAGCGCTCCGGCGGGCAGCAGGCGGGCGGCAGCGCGGGCGCGATCGTCGTGGGCTCGTTGCTCGACGGCATCCCGGAGTCGGTGGCGATCGGCGTCAGCCTGCTCGGCGGCGGCAGCGTCGGGCTGCCGGTGGTGGCGGCAGTGTTCCTGTCCAACGTCCCCGAGTCGCTGTCGGCGGCCACCGGCCTGAAGGCGGCGGGGCACTCGGCGCGCTGGGTGGTCGGGCTCTGGTCGGCCGTCGCGGCGGTGTCGGCGCTCGCGGCCGCGCTCGGCTACGCGCTGCTGGGCGGCGCGTCGCCCGGCGTCGTCGCCGGCATCCAGGCGTTCGCGGCGGGCGCGATCCTCACCATGCTCGCCGACACGATGCTGCCGGAGGCGACCGAGAACGGCGGCCCCGTCGTCGGGCTGGCGACCGTCCTCGGCTTCACGCTGGCGTTCCTGCTCAGCCGGGCGTAACGCCTACTCGGCGAGGCAGCCGACGACCGCGTCGGGGAGCTCGCGCGCCTTGACGTAGTCGTACGGCATCCCGGACCACTGGCCGGGCAGCCCCGGGAACGTGCTCTTGCCGCCCTCGCCGTCGAAGCCGCGCCAGTCGGGGCTGCGGAAGTCCTTCGTCGCGAACGGCGCCACCGCCACGACCGCCGTCCCGACGGTGCGGCGCACGGCCAGGAACCGCACCTTGAACGTCTTGTCGCCGGTGAACGTCACCTTGCCGTACCAGCGCTCGACCGGCTTCTTCTGCCGGCTCTCCGGCGCGATGTTCGCGTCGTCGGGGCCGGTGAAGTAGCGCAGGTCCGTGACGAGGAACGGCCCGGTGAAGCCCTGCGTGCCGCGCAGGAGGTTCAGCGGGTGCTCGCGCAGGTCGGTGCCCGGGGCGGGCTCGCGCCAGCCGTTGACGCAGCCCTGGTGGGGCGCCGCGCTGCGCAGCGCGCGCGGCGGCGGCGTCGAAGCGGTCGGCTCGACCGGTCCGGCACTGGTGGTGACGACCGGGGTGGAGGGGTAGGCGCTGTCGTCCACGCGCTCGATCGCCGGCTTCGGCCGGCAGCCGGTCGCGAGGAGCAGCAGCGCGGCGGTCGCGGCGGCACCCGTACGTCGCATGCGCGGCAGGCTACCCGAGCCGCGGCCGGAACCTCGTGCCCGCCAGCGCCTGCCCGACCAGGTCGACGGCGGTCGCCGCGCGGGCCAGCCGGGCGGCCTCGGTCTCGTACGTCGCGATCGCCTCCTCCACGACCTCCGGCGGCAGGTGCCGCAGCGCGTGCCGGGCGGTCGCGACGCCGTCGGCGACGCCGACCCGGCAGGCCGCGACGTGCTCGGCCGCGAACCGCGCGAGCAGCACCGGCCACCGCCGCAGCACGTCGTAGCCGCGGTAGTCGGGCGGGCAGAGGTCGAGCAGCCAGCCGACGGCGCGGCGTTCCCACTCGGGGGTGTCGGGCGGCGGGACCTCGGCCGGCCAGCCACGCGGGGTGTGGCTCACCGGACCGGCTCCAGCAGCGCCACGCACTCGACGTGCGCCGTCATCGGGAACAGGTCGAACGCCCTGACCTCCCGCGGCGCGTACGCCCCCTCGACCGCGCGCAGGTCGCGGGCGAGCGCGGCCGCGTCGCAGGAGACGTAGGCGACGCGCCGCGGCGCCAGCGCGGCGACCTGGGCCATGACGGCGGCGCCCGCGCCGTCGCGGGGCGGGTCGAGCACGACCAGGTCGGCACGGCCGAGGCCGAGCCGGTCCAGCACGGCGTCGACGCGGCCGGCGTGGACCTCGACGGACGGGAGGTCGCGGAGGTTCTGCCGCGCGTCGTCCACGGCGGGCGCGAACGACTCGACCGCCACGACGCGCCGCACCCGCGGCGCCAGCGCGCCCGCGAACAGCCCGACGCCGGCGTACAGGTCCAGCGCCAGGTCGCCCGCCTCCGGCGCCAGAGCGTCGAGGACCGCCGCCACCAGCACGTCCGGCGCCGCGACGTGCGACTGCCAGAACCCGCTGCCGGACACCCACCAGGTCCGCCCGGCGGCGTGCTCGCGGACGCCGGGGCGGCCGCGCACCGGCTCCGCTCCCCCGCGCCCGTCGCCGCGCAGCACCGACACGTCCGGCGCCACCGCGGCGCCGACCCGCCCGCCCCGGCGGCGCGGCGTCACGACCACCGCGCGGTCGCCCGACGAGCCGGCGACGACCTCGACGCGGTCGGCGACCGGCCAGGCCAGCGCCTCGGCGCCGACCGACTCGACGCCGTCGCTCGCGATGAGGCAGCGGTCGAGCGGCTGCACCTCCGCCGAACGGTGCCGGTGCAGCCCCAGCCGCCCGTCCGGCGTCGTGTCGAACTGCACCCGCGTCCGCCAGGCCAGCCCGTCGTCCGGCCGCCCCGGCACCGGCACCGGCTCGACGGTCACGTCGCGGCCGAGCAGGTCGGAGACGACCCGCGACTTCAGCGCCCGCTGCGCCGGCAGCGCGGCGTGCTGCCAGTCGCAGCCGCCGCACCGCCCCGGCTTCGCGTACGGGCACGGCTCCTCGACCCGGTCCGGCGACGCGGCGAGCACCTCGACCGCGTCCAGCCGCAACGGCTCCTCCGACGTCACCAGCGCCCGCACCCGCTCCCCCGGCAGCGCGTGCCGCAACGTGCCCCGCCGGCCGTCGACGGTGACCGCGCAGCCGCCGTGCCGCAGCGGCCCGCCCGCCTCCACCACGACCTCGCGACCCATGGGAACGACGCTACGCGAGCCCTGCGACACGGCGGCCGGTCGCGACGTCCACCAGGTGCGCGCCCGCCGCCACCGCCGGCACCGGCAACGCCGCCCGCGCCAGCACCGCGACGACCGCCGCGTGGTCGCGCACCCCCATGGCCAGCGTGCAGTGTGGCATTGGCGCGCCCGGGCGGTAGTACGGCCACACCTCCGCGAGCGGGGCCACTGCGGCGACCGTGCGTTCGTGCAGCGCGAGCAGCGCGGTCGTCGGCCGCACGCCGAGGAACGCCACCGACTCCGCGGTGAGGAAGAAGCCCAGGTGCTCCAGCGGCAACGGCGTCCCGGCCGCGTCGCGGAGCACCCGCCGCAACGCCGCCGCGACCGCGTCGGGGTCCGGCTCGCCGTCGAGCACCGCGAGCGACACGTGCGGGTCGTAAGCCGCGCCGGGCACCGACCCGAGCGACGGCACACCGGCCGCGTCCAGCGCGGCCCACGCCGCCCGCACCCGCGCGTCGGCGGCGGGGTCCAGCGCGAGCTCCACGGCGTACGGCACGGCGCCACGGTAGCCGCGCGACCCCCGGCGACGCGGCCCCCGCGCGTCGCTACGCTGCGCCGCATGCGCCGCGCCCCCGCCGCCACCGCCGTCCTCGCCGTGCTGCTGCTCGGCGCCTGCACGCGCACCGTCGACGACCTGCCGGACCGCGCCGACCCGGCCGTCCACGCGGAGGAGCAGCGCCTCGCCGCGCTGCTCGGCCGCGGCGCGGTCCTGTCCCGGCCCGGGCCGTGCGCGGTCCGGCTGCTCGGCCGCGACGGCGCCACGTCCTACGCCTGGGCGGAGTGCCGCGTGGGCGACGAGGCGGTGTCGCTGCCGGTCCGCGTGGACGGGGAGCGGGTGCGCTACCCCGGCGACGGCGGCGCGTTCGCCCGCGACGTGCGGCGGCTGTTCCCGCGCCGGCTGGAGGACGTGATCCTCCGGGCGCCGGACGGGGTCCGCCCGACCGAGCTCCCCTAACCCTCCTGCCGCACGTGGTGCGGCACGATCACGACCTGCACGTCCCGCAGCCGGCGCAGCGCGCGCGCCAGCGAGGTGCTGGTCCGGTCGTGCACCAGCCGGTGCCAGAACCGCGCGTACGCCCGCTGCGCCACGATCACCGTGACCTCGGTGCGGTCCGGCGAGTGCGCGTCCAGCCAGCGCACCACCGCGCCCGCGACGTCCCGGTCGGGGCAGTCGACCAGCGTCAACGGCACCGGCACCCGGTACTGCTCCCACTCGTCCTCGAGGTGCCGCGCCGCGACCGGGTCGCTCGCCGCGTGCAGCGCCGTGACCGTGCTGTGCAGCCCGAACGGGCTGATCTGCTTCGCGTACCGCAACGCCTCCGCGACCGACGCGTCGAGGCGTTCCACCAGCACGACGACGTGGTGCCTCGGCTCGGCCGGGCGGTTCAGGTCGTCGATGCCGACGGCGAGGCCGCTGCGTTCGCGCTCGTAGGTCTTGTTGAGGTGGATGAGGAACGCCACGCCGATCGGCACGGCGATCATCACCATCCACGCGCCCTGCGCGAACTTCGTGACCGCGATGACGACGTCGACCACGGCCGTCGTGACGGCGCCGGCGCCGTTGATGAGGACGCCGGAGCGCCAGCCCTTCCGCCGCTCGCGCAGGTGCTTCACGGTCATGCCGGCCTGGCTCAGCGTGAACGACACGAACACCCCGAGCGCGTACAGCGGGATCATCCGCGAGACGTTCGCCTCGAACACGACCACGACGGCGATGGCGAAGCCGGCCAGCGTGAGGATGCCGTTGCTGAAGACGAGCCGGTGCCCGCGCCGGACGAACGGCCGGGGCATGAACCCGTCCTCCGCCGCGAACGACGCGAGCCGCGGGAAGTCCGCGAACGACGTGTTCGCCGCGAGCACGAGGATCGCCGCCGTCATGACCTGGAGGTAGACGTAGGCGGCGTTGCGCCCGCCGAACACCTCGCGGCCGAGCTGCGAGATGACCGTCTCCTTCTCGTTGAACGCCGGGTGCAGCCGGGTGGCGAGGAACGACAGGCCGAGGAACATCGTGCCGAGCGTGCTGCCCATCACGACGAGCGTGTTGCGCGCGTTGCGCCACTCCGGCTTCCTGAACGCCGGCACGCCGTTGCTGATCGCCTCGACACCGGTCACCGCGGAGCCGCCGTTGGAGAACGCCCGCAGCACCAGGAAGACGCCCGCGCCGTAGAGCAGGCCGCTCGGCCGGTGCGCGACGTGCGGCACGCACGGGTCCTTCGCCAGCGCCGCCTCGACGCCGGGCGCGCAGTACTCGACCGCGTGCTTGAGGCCGCCGAACACCACCCGGTACACCCCGACGCCGAGCAGCCCGGCCATCGCCGCGATGAAGCCGTACGTCGGCACCGCGAAGATGCGCCCCGACTCCTTGACGCCGCGCAGGTTCACGAACGCGATCACGACGACGAACGCCGCCGACAGCTCGACGCGGAACGGCTCCAGCGCCGGCACCGACGAGTAGATCGCGGCGACGCCGGCGGCCGTGGAGACGGCGACGGTGAGGACGTAGTCAGTGAGCAGCGCGACGCCGGCGACCTGCGCCGGGAGGATGCCGAGGTTGTCCTTCGTGACGACGTACGCGCCGCCCGCGCTCGGGTAGGCGCGGATCGTCTGCCGGTAGCTGAGGATGAGCAGCGCGAGCACGACGAGGATCGCGCCGGTGACCGGCAGCACCAGCGAGAACGCCGCCGCCCCCACGAACGGCAGGAGCTGCTTGAGGATCTCCTCGGTCGCGTAGGCGACCGACGACAGGTTGTCAGACGCGAAGACCGCGAGCGCCGTCGCGTTGTTCAGGCGTTCGTGCTCCAGCTCCACCGTCCGCAACGGCGGCCCGAGCAGCGTCCGCTTCAGCCCGGCGGCGGTGGTCATGGCCCCTCCCGAGGTTCCGTTCGCGGTGCCAGAGCCGCACGCCCAGCACCACCTGCGCCCCGCCGAGCGAGGCGAGGCAGGCCGCGTCCACGATCCGGTCGACGCTCATGTCCCGACGCTAGGAGCGGGCGCGCAAACACCGCGCAGCGGTCGCGGCCCCGGGTGCAAAGAGTTCGCAAACGCGCGGGAGGCGGGACGGCGCGAACACCGGGTGCGGGACGATGCCGCGCGTGAGGTCGGGACACCTGGGACGGCGGACGGCCGCCTATACGGTCGCCCTCGCCGGCCCGCCCGCGGTGGCCGCCGCGCTGCACCCGCTGGCGCGCGGCGACCAGGCGACGAACGTCGCGTTCGCGTTCCTCCTCGTGGTGCTCGCGGCGGCGGCGCTGGACGGCCTGGCGCCGGGGCTGCTCGCGTCGGTGGCGGCGTTCGCGGCGTTCAACCTGGTGTTCGTCGAGCCGCACGGGCGGCTCACCGTCGCCGCCCGCCGCGACGTCGGCGTGCTGGCCGGCTTCCTCGTCTCCGCGCTGGTCGTGTCGGCGCTGGTCGCGCGGCTGGCGGCGCGGCGCGAGCAGGCGGAGCGCCAGGCCGAGGAGTCGCGGCTGCTGTACCTGCTCGGCGAGACGGCGGACGTGGCCGGGCTGGCGGCGTTCGCGACCGCGCTGCTCGGCGCGCGCGAGGTCGCCGTGTCCGCGGGCGAGGACGTGCTGCTCGGCGACCCGGGG
>DASTMB010000078.1 GCA_035714365.1 Mycobacteriales bacterium
TGCGGAACACGGGTCACGTCTCCGTACGAGTACATGCCTGTCGGGCGCTCCGTGGCGCCCACCGAGATTGTGACGTTGTCGATGAGCCTGGTCGAGCCCGACCACGCCGCGACGGCGAGCAGGCCTTCGGCCGGAGAACGATCCAGCGGCGCCAGGGTGTCGGGGTCGACCAGCTCCGCGTAGTCCAGCCGCAGCCGCGGCTCGGCCGCCAGCGTCGCCCGCGCGGCGTCGCGGACCGCCGCGGGGCCTTGCGCCGCAACGGTTTCCGCGCCCCGCAGCGCGCGCGAGATGGCGAGGGCGGCGTCGCGCTCGGCGTCGGTGAGGTAGCGGTTGCGGCTGGACAGCGCCAGGCCGTCCGGCTCCCGCACCGTCGGCACGCCCACAACCTCGACCGGAAAGTCCAGGTCGCGCACCATCCGCCGGATCAGCGCGAGCTGCTGCGCGTCCTTGCGCCCGAACACCGCGACGTCCGGCCGGGTCAGGTGCAGCAGCTTCGCGACGACGGTGAGGACGCCGTCGAAGTGGCCGGGCCGCGTACGGCCTTCCAGCACGTCGCCGAGCGGCCCGGCGCTCACCGTCACGAGCGGGCGTTCCGGGTAGACGACGTCCGGCGCCGGCGTGAAGACCAGGTCCACGCCCTCCGCCTCGCAGGCGGCCAGGTCGGCGTCGAGCGTGCGGGGGTAGCGGTCGAGGTCCTCGTTCGGGCCGAACTGGAGCGGGTTCACGAAGATGGTCGCGACCGTGCTGGCCGCGCGTTCGCGCGCGACGCGCATCAGCGCGCGGTGGCCCTCGTGCAGCGCGCCCATCGTCATCACGACGGCGGTCGTGCCGTTGAGTTCGGCTCGCGCGGCGGCGAGGTCGGCGCGGGTCGTGACGACGTTCACGGCGTCCCTCCGGCGAGGGCGTCGAGCAGCGCCTCCGCGCTGGTGGCGTCGAGGCGGCCGTCGCGCAGCGCGCGGTCGGCGGTGAGGCGGGCCAGCGCGGTGTAGGCCGGCACCACCTCCGGCGCGTTGCCCCGGAGGACGTCGAGGTGGGCGGCGACCGTGCCCGCGTCGCCGCGCGACACCGGCCCGGTGAGGGCCGCGTCGCCGCGGCGGAGGGCGTTGTCCAGGGCCGCGCCGAGCAGCGGCGCGAGCAGGAGGTCGGGGCGTTCGGCGCCGGCGGCGCGCAGCAGGTCGGCGGCCGTCGTGACGAGCGTCACGAGGTAGTTGGAGCCCCAGGCGAGCGCCGCGTGGTACAGCACGCGCGCCTCCTCCGGCACCCACACCGGCTCGCCGCCCATCTCCACCACCAGCGCCTCGCCCGCCGCGCGCAACGGCTCCGGGGCGGTCACGCCGAAGCTCGTGCCGTTGAGCCGCTCGACGTCCTCCGCGCCGCCCGCGAACGTCATCACCGGGTGCAGCGCGAGCGGCAGGGCGCCGTGGGCGGCGGCCGGTCGCAGCACGTCGAGGCCGTGCCGGCCGCTGGTGTGCGCGACGAGCTGGCCCGGCCGGAACGCGCCGACCTCGGCCAGTCCGTTGACCACCTGCGGGAGCACGTCGTCGGGGACCGTGAGCAGGACCAGGTCGACGCGGCGGACGACCTCGTCGGCGGGCAGCACCTCCGCGCTCGGCAGCCGGTCGGCGGCGCGGCGGCGGGAGGCGTCCGAGACGCCGGAGACGGCGACGACCGCGTGGCCGGCGCGGGAGAGCGCGACGCCGAGCGCGCTGCCGACGCGGCCGGCGCCGACGACGCCGACGGAGAGGCGGGCGGGGCGGTCAGCAGGCTGCACGGGCGTTCCAGTCCTCGGGGGTACCGGACGTACGAGTGCAACGCAGGCTACCGGCCGCCGCTTCCCCCGCCGCTACGCGGCGGTGATGACGACGTTGACCGGCGTGCCACCTGTCGTCTCGGCCGCCTCGTCCGCGAACGAGCGGACGTACTCCGCGAACGCGTCGAGCAGCATCTCGGTCGCCGCGTCGCGGGTGGGGGCCACCGTGATGACGCCCGGGATCTCCGCGAGCCGCGCCTGCACCCAGCCGTTCTCGACGTCCTCGTACACAGCGGTGAACGCCAGTTCCGAGGTCATGTGGTGACAGTAACAAGTAGCAACTTCCGGTGACACCCGTAAGAGACTGTCCGTCGATGACCAAGCTGCGGGATCTAGAGGTCCATCTGCGGGATCAGGGGTGCGCCCTGGTCCGGGAGGGCGGACGTCACTCGATCTGGCTCAACCCCGTGACGAAGGCGCGGACGTCGGTGCCCCGGCACCGCGAGATCCCGCGCACGACCGCGCGGGCGATCTGCCGCCAGCTCGGCGTGCCGGACGTGGAGTAGCCATGGCGTGGGAACGGTGGGGCGCGGCGATGGAGCGCGCGCTCTACGGGCCGGACGGGTTCTACACGGCCGGCACCGGCGCGCCCGGCCACGACTTCCGCACGTCGTCCACGGCCAGCCCGCACTTCGCGCGGGCGTTGCTGCGGCTGGCGGCGCACGTGGACGCGGCGCTGGACTTCCCCGACCCGTTCACGCTGGTCGAGGTCGCGGCGGCGCGCGGCGCGCTGCTGGCGGCGTTCGCGCACCACGTCCCCACCGAGTGCCCGCAGCTCGCCGGCCGGCTGCGGCTCGTCGGCGTCGACCTGGCGCCGCGCCCCGACGGCCTGCCCGACGGTGTCGAGTGGGTGCGCGACGTCGGCGACCTCCGGCTGTTCGACGGGCTGCTGCTCGCCAACGAGTGGCTCGACAACGTCCCGTGCGATGTCGTCGAGATGACCGAGGCGTACGCCGCGTACGTCGAGGTGGACGAGCGCGGCAACGAGCGCGTGGGTGAGCGGGTGGACCGCGCGGACCAGCTCTGGCTGGACCGTTGGTGGCCGCTCGTGGACGAGGGGGAACGCGCCGAGCTCGGGGCGGCGCGCGACGCCGCGTGGTGCCGCGCGGTGAGCAAGCTGGACCGGGGCGTCGCGGTCTGCGTCGACTACGCGCACGACCTGGGCGACCGCGAGGCGGGGCTGGTCGCGGCGGGCACGCTGACCGGCTACCGCGATGGCCGGCAGGTGGCGCCGGTGCCGGACGGCACCTGCGACATCACGGCGCACGTCGCGCTGGACGCGGTGGCGGCGGCGGGCGCGGCGGTCGGCGCGTCGGCGTCGGCGCTGCTGGACCAGCGGACGGCGTTGCGCGCGCTCGGCGTCACCGGCGGGCGGCCGGACCTCGCGCTGGCGAGCAGCGACCCGCACGCGTACCTGCGCGCGCTGGGCGGCGCGGGCGAGGAGGCGGAGCTGATCGCGCGCGGCGGGCTCGGCGACTTCGGCTGGCTGGTGCAGGCGGTGGGCGTGGAGCTGCCGCGCGTGCTCGTGCCGGGAGCGGGACCTTCGGCGGGCACCGAATCGCCCGGATTGCCTATGTCCTGACGGGTTCGTGCGGCGCACCCTGGGGTGACGATGCCCGCCAACCTTCGGCAGCCGGCGTTCTTCGGAGACCGGCACACCGACGCCCGCATGCGCGGCCTCATCGCGCGCTTCGCGCGGCTGGGGTCGTACCTGACGCTGGCCACCGCGCCGCTGCTCGCCTCCGGCGCCCGGCTGGGCTGGCTCGTGGCGAACGCGATGACGGCGTTCCTGGTGACCCTCGTCGCCGAACGCTGGCGGCTCATCGAGCGCGCGACCGACCTCCAGCTCCAGGCGCTGCTCGTCATGTACGGCGGCCTCATCGCCAACGGCACCGGCATCGCCGGCGGCCGCAGCGCGCCGTACCTGCTGATGCAGGCGTTACCGGTGCTGTTCGCGTCGGTGTTCTTCCCCGGCCGCGCCCGCTACGTCATCGCCGTGCTGCTCGCCGCCGAGCACGCGCTGGTGCTGCGGGCGTACGGGCCGGAGACGCCCGGCTACGCCGTCGTCGTGCTGGCGCTCTGCCTGATCGTGGCGCACTTCGGCGCGGCGGTGTCCGACGTGCTGCGCGAGGCGCTCGCCGCGAACCGCGCGCTGCACAGCGTCCTCGAGGTCACCAACGCCGAGCCGGGGTCGGCGCGGCTGCCGGAGATCGGCCTGCACGCGGCCGTGTCGGTGACGGGCTGGGACGCTGCGGCGGTGGTCCTCCGCGACGGCGACCTGCTGTCCGTCGTGGCGACGACCGGCCTGCCGGACACCGTGCGGGCGGCGTACGCGGCCGACCCGATGCGCATCGACGGCCCCGGCATGTCGGCCGACATCCTGCGCACCGGCGAGCCGCGGTACGTGCCGGACGTCGGCTCGTTCCTCGGCCCCGACCACGTGCTGGCGCGCGAGGGCGTCGCGTGCATGACCGGCGTGCCGATCCCGTACCACGGCGACAACATCGGCGTGCTCGTCGTCGACAGCCGCACGCCGCGCACCCCCGACGAGCGCGAGTGGGACCGGCTCGGCCAGGTCGCCGAGCAGCTCGGCCTCGCGCTCGGCAACATGCGCGCCTACCAGCGCGAGGCGCAGGTGAGCGAGGAGCTGCGCGAGCTGAACCGCCGCAAGGACGCGTTCCTCGCGACCGTCTCGCACGAGCTGCGCACGCCGGCGACGACCATCACGCTCGCGGCGCGGACGTTGCGCGACTGCGAGGGCCGGCTCGACCCGGACGACCGCGCCTACGCGCACGAGCTGCTCGTGCGCCGCAGCGAGGAGATGACCGGGATGATCGAGTCGCTGCTGGACGAGGCGCTCGCCGAGTCGGACGGCCTGCGGCTCCAGCTCTCCTCCCTCGACTGGTGCCGCGACCTCGAACGCTGGGTCGCCACCGCCCGCCGCCAGACCGGCCGCGACATCGCGCTGACGCTGCCGGACACGCCCGTCACCGCGCTCGCCGACCCGGCGAAGGCCGAGCGCATCGTCATGAACCTCCTCAGCAACGCCGCGAAGTTCTCGCCCGCGGGAACGCCCATCCGGTGCGCCCTCGACGCCGGCCCGGACGCGCTGACGTTGACCGTCTCCGACGAGGGGCCGGGCATCCCGCCCGCCCAGCGGGACCGCATCTTCGACCGCTTCTACCAGGCGGACGCGGCGGCGACGCGCGAGCAGGGTGGCTTCGGCATCGGGCTGTCGCTCGTCCGGCGGTTCGCGGAGGCGCACGGCGGGACCGTCTCCGTCACCAGCGCGCCGGGCGCGGGAGCGACGTTCACCGTCCGGCTGCCGCGCGCGATGGTGCCGTTGGGCCGCCCGCCGGTGGAGCAGCGGACCGCGTCGGTCTAGGGCCGCGGGTCGTCCACGAGCTCGGTCAGCACCCACACGCCGGCGACGCGGCGGAACAGGAACGTCGGCTCCTCCTCGCCGCTCGTGTACGGCGGCGTCCCGAAGTTGCCGTTGATGCCGGCCATCCCGAGCGTGATGCCGGCGCGCACGTGGAGCACCGCCCGGTCGAGCGCGACCGACCCGCCGAGCACGACGAGACGTTCCTCGTGCCAGGTGTACGCGATGTGCGACCCGGCGAGCGCCGCGCGCCGGACGTCGAGGTCCGCCCGCTCCGGCGCGAGCCACGGCCCCGGCGGCGCGCTCGCCGGGAACCGGCCGGTAACGAGGTACTCGTCCGCGGCGCCGAGCGCCGCCCGCGCGATCGCGCCGAGCTCCGGCGGCGGTGCCGCGTGCGAGGAGGGCGCCGCGCTCACCACGAGCGCGACGACCGCGACCGCCGCGGCGCGCAGGGAACCCATGCGCGGAGCATCGCAACGCGGACGAACCGGGTCAACGAGCCCCGCGTGGCCGGTGCGCGCCGCGACGTGGGACGATGTACGGCGCACGCAGGTCCGCCGCGAACCCGAACAGGTGGTACATGGTCGACACGACGCTGCCCACGCAGCCGCTGGTCGAGACGACCCTCGGCATGGGCATCGGCGCGAGCGAGCTGCCGACGTCCGACATGGTCCTCAACATCGGGCCGCAGCACCCGTCCACCCACGGTGTCCTGCGTCTCGCGCTGACCATCGACGGCGAACGCATCGTCCGCGCCGAGCCGATCATCGGCTACATGCACCGCGGCCACGAGAAGCTGTTCGAGGCCCGCGACTACCGGCAGATCATCGTGCTGGCCAACCGCTTCGACTGGCTCTCGTCGTTCGCGAACGAGATCGGCTTCGTGCTCGCGGTCGAGCGGATGATGGGCCTGGAGACGCCCGAGCGCGCGCTGTGGATCCGCACGCTGCTCGCCGAGCTCAACCGCGTCCTCAACCACCTGATGTTCCTCGGCTCGTACCCGCTCGAGGTGGGCGCGATCACGCCGGTGTTCTACGCGTTCCGCGAGCGGGAGGCGTTGCAGCGGGTGATGGAGGAGGTGTCCGGCGGGCGGCTGCACTACATGTTCAACCGCGTCGGCGGCCTCAAGGACGACCTGCCCGCCGGGTGGAAGGACCGTTGCCGCGTCGCGGTCTCCGACGTCCGCAAGCGGATGAAGGACATCGAGAACGTCATCCTCGGCAACGAGATCTTCCAGAAGCGCACCGTCGGCGTCGGCGTGCTCACGCCGGACGCGGTGCTCGACTACGGCGTCACCGGCCCGATCGGCCGCGCGTCGGGCGTCGACATGGACCTGCGCCGGGACGAGCCGTACCTGAAGTACGACGAGGTGCGCTTCGACGTGGTGACGCGCGAGGCGGGCGACTGCTACGCGCGGTTCGAGTGCCTGATCGGCCAGGTGTTCCAGTCGCTGAGCATCGCCGACCAGTGCCTCGACCGCATCCCCGGCGGCCCCGTCAACGTCAAGCTGCCGAAGGTCGTCAAGGCGCCGGAGGGCCACACGTACGCCTGGACGGAGAACCCGCTCGGCGTCAACGGCTACTTCCTCGTCTCCCGCGGCGAGAAGACGCCGTGGCGGCTGCGGCTGCGGACGGCGTCGTTCAACAACATCCACGCGCTGTCGCACCTGCTGCCCGGCACGCTGCTGCCGGACCTGGTGGCGATCATGGGCTCGATGTTCTTCGTCGTCGGGGACGTCGACAAGTAACGCGCGCCGGGCGACGATGGCGCCCCGCGGCCGACCCCTACCGGCCGCCCCGAGCATCCGGGGGACCCGATGCCGCGTTCCGCCCTCGCCGCCCTGGCACTCGCCGCCACCGCCGCGGTCGCGCCGCCTCCGGCACACGCCGCCGGCGGCGCCGTCGTCCTGGTCGGGACGTTCCAGTACCGGGCCGCGCACGACTACGAGCCGGTGACCGGCCAGCTCGTCGCGGCCGGGGCCGTCAACGGCGTCGTCGCCGTCGACGGGACGGCCTGGGAGCGGGCAGGCCTCTGCCCCGCCGTCGCGAGCACGATCTCGGGGACGTTCAGCGGCGCGTTCGACGCGACGTTCTACTGGACCCGGGTCGGGGCGGTCGCGCTGGTGACCACCCGCGGCGACGTCGACAGCGACGGCGTCGCGGTGGCGGCGTTCACCGCCCCGCCGAACCCGTGCTTCGAGGACGCGACGCTGACGGTCGCGATCACCCTTCCGGTCTAGGGTCCGCCTGGCACCGGCGGCGGGCTCTGATCGGGGGGCGGCGGGTCGGCGCGGCAGACGCGTTCCAGCCGCAACGCCGCCACGACGAGCAGCAGCGCCGCCGCGAACACCAGCCCGCCGCGCACCGCGTCGACCCGCGCGGCGGGCAGGTCGGAGCGGCGCAGCACGTACGCCTCGGCGCCGGCCATCGACCCGGCGACGAGCGCGCCGATGGACGACGACGCCTTGGCGAACGCCGCCGTCCGGGCGACCGCGATCGGCATGATCGGCTTCGTGCGCGGCCGGCCTTCCAGCCGCGCGCGCACCGACGGCGCGAGGAACAGCTCGGCGACCGCGAGCACGAACACCGTCGCCGCCATCGACGCCGGCACCGGCGGCAGGTCGCCGTAGAGCGCGCGGAACGCGAGGTAGGTCACCAGCGCCGCGACGAGCGCGACCACCGCGAGCGTGCCGAGCCGGGTCGGCCTCACGCCGCGCCTCGCAGCAGGTACGCGGTGCGGCGGACGGCGCCGGTCGCCGTCGCGAGCAGGTCGGCGACGCGGCCGCGGCCGGTGAGCACGGCGTCCGGGTCGAGGTCGAGCCACGGCCGCAGCACGAACGCCCGCTCGTGCGCGCGCGGGTGCGGCAGCGTGAGCACCGGGTCGTCGCTGACCAGGTCGCCGTAGGCGACGACATCGACGTCGAGCGTGCGCGGCCCCCACCGCACGTCGCGCACCCGCCCCGCCGCGTCCTCCGCCGACCGCGCGAGCGCGAGCAGGTCGTACGGGTCGAGGGCGGTCTCGACGCGGACGACGGCGTTGAGGAAGTCATCCTGGACGACGCCGCCGACCGGCTCCGTCTCGTAGACCGGCGACACGTCGGCCGGGTCGAGCAGCGCGACCGCGTCGCGCAGCGCGGCCAGCCGGTCGCCGAGGTTCGCGCCCAGCGAGAGCACGGCGAGCGTCACGCGCGGTCCCGCACGATCGTCACCGACACCTCGGTGAGGTCCAGCGCCAGCGGCACCTCGGGCTTGTGCACGGTCACCTCGGCGCGCTCGACCCGCTCGTGGGCGAGGCACGCGTCGGCGAGACGTTGCGCGAGCGTCTCGATCAGGTCGACCGGCTCCCCCGCGACGATCGCCGCGAGCCGGTCGGCGAGCACGCCGTAGTCGACGGTGCGGTGCAGGTCGTCCAGGGCGGCGGCGTCGCGGGTGTCGACGGTGAGCGCGACGTCCACGACGAACGTCTGCCCGTCGCGCCGCTCGTGGTCGAGCACGCCGTGGAAGCCGCGCACCCGCAGCCCCGTCACCCGGATCACGTCGCTCATCCGAGGCCGTCCGCCTCGGCCGGCTGCACGACCGGCGACCCGTGGTGCAGCCAGAGCCGCCAGCCGTCCTCGTGGCGCAGGAACACGTTCGTCGCCGCGACCGACGCGTCGCCGCCGGTGTCGGTGAGCGACGTCAGGATGCTCTCGATGCACCGCACCACCGCGACGTCGCCGAGCACCGTCACGTCGACGTCGTTGAGGAAGAACTGGATGTACGGCGTGTTCGCGAAGATGACCGCCCACGACCGCATGATCCGGCTGGTGCCGTGCAGCACCCGCCAGCCCGGGTGCACGCAGGACGCCGTGTCGTCGTCCATCCAGACCGCGCGCATCCGGTCCAGGTCGGCCGCCTCGAACGCCGCGTAGAACTCCGCGTTGACCGCCTCCACGGACTCCGTGTCGTTCACCCGCGCACCGCCTCGACCACGCGCACCGCGTCCGCCGCCGGCCGCACCGCGTGCACGCGCACGCCCCACGCGCCGTGCCACGCGGCGAGCGTCGTGACGGCCTGCGTCGCGTCGTCGCGGCCGGTCACGTCGCGGCCGCCGAGGACCTGCCCGAGGAACGACTTCCGCGACGCGCCGACGAGCAGCCGCGGGCCGAGCGCGACCAGGCGCGGCAGCGCGCGCAGCAGCGCCAGGTTGTGCCCGGCGTTCTTCGCGAAGCCGAGGCCCGGGTCGAGGATGACGTTGGCCGGGTCGACGCCGGCGGCGACCGCGTCGTCCAGCCGCCGGGTCAGCTCGTCGCACACCTCGGCGACGACGTCGGCGTAGACGGCGGGGGCGTTGGCCGGTCCGCGCGAGTGCATCAGCACGTACGGCGCGCCGGTCGCGGCGACGACCTTCACCAGCGACGGGTCCGCCAGGCCGCCGCTGACGTCGTTGACGATCGTGGCGCCCTCGGCGAGCGCCGCCTCGGCGACGGTCGCGCGGGTGGTGTCGATCGACACGACGGCACCCGCCTCCGCCAGCGCGCGGACGACCGGGCGGACCCGGCGCAGCTCCTCGTCGGCGTCCACCCGTGCCGCGCCCGGGCGCGTGGACTCGCCGCCGACGTCGAGCAGGTCGGCGCCCTGCGCGAGCAGGTCCAGGCCGTGCGCGATCGCGGCGCCCGCGTCGGGGAAGCCGTCGGAGAACGAGTCGGGCGTGACGTTGAGCACGCCCATGACCTGGCAGCGCACGGGCCTCAGCCTAGGGGGCGAACGGGAGGCGCTTCATCCACTTCGTCGGCCAGACGATGAACGCCTCGGCCTCCAGCGCCGCGACCGCGATCCGCGGCACGTCGCGCATCGCCGGGAAGCAGACGTAGCGCGGCTCCCACACCGGCCGGAACTTCGCGTTGAACCGGTACAGCGTCTCGATCTGGAACCACCGCGACGCGAACAGCAGCACCCCGCGCCAGAGCCGGATGATCGGGCCGGCGCCGAGGCGCTCGCCGCGTTCCAGCGCGGAGCGGAACACCGCGAAGTTCAGCGACACCCGCGTCACGCCGAGGCCCGGCGCGGCGCGCAGCGCCGACACGATGAGGAACTCGTTGAGGCCCCGGTCGGCGTCGCGGTCGCGGCGCATCACGTCGAGCGACAGCCCGTCGGTGCCCCACGGCACGAAGTGCAGGAAGCCGCGCAGCCGGCCGTCCTCGTACGCCGTCACGAGGACCGTCTCCGGGTCGGCGCCGTCGCCGATGCGGCCCAGCGCCATGGAGAAGCCGCGTTCGGTCTCCGCGCCGCGCCAGGCGGAAGTGGCGTTGCGGACGGCGTCGAGCTCCTCGGGCGGGATGTCGCGGACCCGCCGCACCCGCGCCGTGTACCCCTCGCGCTCGACGTGCACGACGCACTGGCGGACGTTGCGCATCGCCCGGCCCTCCAGGCCGAACTCCGCGACGTCCACGATCGCCTCGTCGCCGATCTCCAGCGCCGTCAGCCCCGCGCGCACCCACGCCGCGCCGGCCTGCTCGCCGCACCCGATGACGGCCGGCACCCACGCGTGGTCCTCCGCGAGCGCGAGGAACTCCTTCAACGCCCCCGGCCACGCCTCCGGGTCGCCGACCGGGTCACCGGAGGCGAGCAGCACGCCGGAGACGACGCGGTACGCGACCGCCGCCTTGCCGGTCGGCGACCAGACCAGGCTCTTGTCGCGGCGCAGCGCGAAGTAGCCGAGCGAGTCGCGGCCGCCGTGACGGGCGAGCAGGGCACGGAGGCGTTCCTCGTCGTCGGGGGTCAGGTGCGGGCGCGGCTCCGGCGTGCGCAGCGCCAGGTACGCCACGGTCAACGCCGTCAGCACGCCGAGCGCGAGCAGCGTGTCGCCGATGACGCCGTCGGCCCGCGCGCCGCCCGCGTCGAACCGCAACGGCCCGTGCACGCCCACCAGCCCGAACGCCACGTGCCGCACGACCGCGACCACGCTGTGGTCGCCGGTGACGTGCCCGAGCTGCGAGCCGAGCATGAGCACGCCGAGCAGGAACGACACCACGACGAGCATCAGCCCGACCCCGAGCGCGCGCCAGCGGGTGCGCGGGTCGCCCTTCGCGCGGAACTCCCGGCGGTAGTACACGAGCCCCGCCAGGACCACCGCCGCGACAACCGCCTCCTCGACGTCGAGGCCCTTCACGACGTGCAGCGCGACGCTCGCCCCGAGCAGCGCGACGACCGCCCGCCAGGCGCGGCGCTTCCGGCGCCGCAGCGAGTGGGCGAGCATGAGCAGCAGCAGGCCGGACACCACGGTCGCCGCCGTCGCCGCGTGCGTGAACGCGCCCGGCACAACGGTCGTGAGCTCCTTGACCCGCGAGTGCTCGGCGGGCGTGAGCGCGCTGGCCAGGTCGAGCAGGCCGGCGAAGTACGTGAGCAGCCCGGCCACGCGCGGCACCCACCGCCGCGACTCCACGGGCTTCGGGGGCGCCGGCCTGGCCGGTACGCCCTTCGCCGCGCGCGTCTCCGCCGTCACTCGACCACCCTAGGGCGCGCATGCCCGCGACGCGGGCGCCCCAACCGCGCCGCGCTCAGCCGAGGCTCGCCGCGATCGCCGACACCTTCTGCACGAGCCGCGCCGGGCCGTCCCCCGGAACGCGCCGGAAGCCGTGGTGCTCGTAGAACGCCGCGGCGTTGTCGTCGATCGCGTCGACCACCACGAACCGTGCCGCGACGACCTCCGTCGCCCGCACGATGCGGGTCAGCGCGTCGGCGAGCAGCACGCCGCCGAGCCCCTGGCCGTGCCACGACCGGTCCAGCGCGAGCTTCGCCAGCAGCACGGCGGGGATCTCGGTGGGACTGCCGTGGCCGAGCGCCCGCGGGAGGTCGGCCCGGAGCACGCGGTGCGCGCTGACGGCGTAGTAGGCGACGACGCGACCGCCGTCGGTCCAGACGAACGTCCGGCTGGTCCGCCGCGCCTCGGCACCGAGCGCGTGGTCGCGCAGCCAGCCGTCGAGGTCGGCGTTGCCGGAGTCGATGCGCCGGTCGTGCGCCTCCGTCAGCGGCTCGGAACGCAACGGCGCCTACCGCTGCTCGCGCAGCCGCGCCGCCGCCCGGGCGAGGGGCTCGTTGACGGCGTCGGGGGCGTCGAGCTCGGCGAGCAGCGCGTCGAAGAACTCGGCCGGCACGACCGTCGTCCCCTGGTGCGCGCGCAGCACCTCGTCGGCGCGCGCCTCGGCGGCGGAGCGGGCGAAGTCCGACGCCGTCTCGTGCAGCAGCCCGGCGGCCGCCTCGATCTTGCGCTTCACGTCGGGCCGGATGCGGAACTCCAGGCGCGTGGCGGCGTTCGAGGTCATGGCTGCTCCTGTACGGACGTTTGTCCGTACAGGATACCGCTACGCCAGCAGCAGCGACAGGGCTTCGGCGCGGGTCGGCTGGGAGTCGCGGAACAGGCCGCGCACGGCCGAGGTCACGGTCTTGGCGCCGGGCTTGCGGACGCCGCGCATGGACATGCACAGGTGCTCGGCCTGCACCACGACGATGACGCCGCGCGGCCGCAACGCCGCCTCGATCGCGTCCGCGACCTGGGTGGTGAGGCGTTCCTGTACCTGCGGCCGCTTCGCGTACAGGTCGACCAGCCGGGCCAGCTTGGACAGGCCGGTGATCTCGCCGCGCTCGTTCGGGATGTAGCCGACGTGCGCGACGCCGAAGAACGGCACCAGGTGGTGCTCGCAGAGCGACCAGAGCTCGATGTCCTTGACGAGCACCATCTCGTCGTGGCCCTCGTCGAACGTCGTGGAGAGGACCTCGCGCGGATCGCGGCCGAGGCCCGAGACGGCCTCGGCCCAGGCGCGGGCGACGCGGGCGGGCGTCTCCCGCAGCCCCTCCCGCGACGGGTCCTCGCCGATGCCGGCGAGTAGCTCGCGAACGGCCGCCTCGACCCGGGCCGCGTCGAACGTCACGCGTTGAGGAGCGCGATCACGCCGAGCACGACGACCGCGAACACGACGATGAAGACGAGCATCCGCCTGGCGCGCGCGGGGTTGCCGGGGTGCGACAGGTGCTCGCCGAACTCGATCATCTGGCCCTCCGCGGTGGCGCGTGAGGGGCGGTACCGGTCCTCGGCCACGGGCTACTCCCGCGGGGCCTGCGGCGGCTGCTGCTGCCGGGCGCGGGTGCCCTTGACGGGCGCGCGGCGGCCGCGGCCGGACGCGGCGGACGAGCCGTTGGCCGACCGGGTGCGGGTGGCGCGGCGGCGGGCGGCGCCGTCGCCGTTGCTGCCGAGCAGCGCGATCTCGGCGGGCGTCATCACCGGCGGGCGGTCGGAGGGGACCCGCTTGCCGCCGTTGCCGCGCCAGGAGCCGCGGGACGGCCGCTTGACGACGGGCGCGAAGATCTCGAGCACCTGCTCGCGGGAGAGGGTCTCCTTCTCCATGAGCTGGAGCACCATGTCGTCCAGCACGTCGCGGTACTGCACGAGGATCTCGTACGCCTCGTCATGCGCCTCGTCGATGAACTGCCGCACCTCGGCGTCGATCTCGGAGGCGACGGTCTCGGAGTAGTCGCGCTGGTGGCCCATGTCGCGGCCGAGGAACACCTCGCCGTTGGTCTGCCCGAACTTGATGGCGCCGAGCCGGTCGCTCATGCCGTACTCGGTGACCATCTGGCGGGCGAGCGCGGTCGCCTTCTCGATGTCGTTGGACGCGCCGGTGGTGGGCTCGTGGAAGACCAGCTCCTCCGCCGCGCGGCCGCCCAGCGTCATCGCGAGGTCGTCGATCATCTCCGACCGCGTCGCCGTGTACTTGTCCTCCGTCGGCAGCGACAGCGTGTAGCCGAGCGCGCGGCCGCGGCTGAGGATCGTCACCTTGTGCACGGGGTTGCTGTTCGGCAGCGCGTGGCCGACGAGCGCGTGCCCGGCCTCGTGGTAGGCGATGACCTTCTTCTCGCGGTCGCTCATGACCCGGGTCTTCTTCTCCGGGCCGGCGATGACGCGGTCGATCGACTCCTCGAGGACCTCGCCGCTGATCTCCTTCTTGTTCTGCCGGGCGGTGAGCAGGGCGGCCTCGTTGATGACGTTCGCGAGGTCGGCGCCGGTGAAGCCGGGGGTGCGCCGGGCGATGACGTCGAGGTCGACGGTCTTGTCGAACGGCTTGCCCTTCGCGTGCACCTTGAGGATCGCCTTGCGGCCCTCGAGGTCGGGCCGGTCGTCGACGATCTGCCGGTCGAAGCGGCCCGGGCGCAGCAGCGCCGGGTCGAGGATGTCGGGCCGGTTGGTGGCCGCGATGAGGATGACGCCGCCCTTGACGTCGAAGCCGTCCATCTCGACGAGGAGCTGGTTCAGCGTCTGCTCGCGCTCGTCGTGGCCACCGCCGAGGCCGGCGCCGCGGTGGCGGCCCACGGCGTCGATCTCGTCCACGAAGATGATCGCGGGGGCGTTCGCCTTGGCCTGGTCGAACAGGTCGCGGACGCGCGAGGCGCCGACGCCGACGAACATCTCGACGAAGTCCGAGCCGGAGATCGAGTAGAACGGCACGCCCGCCTCGCCGGCGACGGCGCGCGCGAGGAGGGTCTTGCCGGTGCCGGGCGGGCCGTAGAGCAGCACGCCCTTGG
This sequence comes from Mycobacteriales bacterium, assembly GCA_035714365.1. Classification (GTDB taxonomy): domain Bacteria; phylum Actinomycetota; class Actinomycetes; order BP-191; family BP-191; genus BP-191. Next base: position 14,750 of record DASTMB010000078.1, read on the forward strand.
GGATCTTGGCGCCGATGGCCTGGAACTTGGCGGGGTTCTCCAGGAACTCCTTGATCTCCTGGAGCTCCTCGATCGCCTCGTCCACGCCGGCCACGTCGGCGAACGTCGTCTTCGGGGTGTCCTTCGACACGAGCTTGGCCTTGGACTTGCCGAAGTTCATGACGCGGTTGCCGCCGCCCTGCATCTGGTTCATGAAGAAGAACAGCAGGAGGACGACGAGGCCGATCGGCAGCAGGCCGACGAGCAGGGAGACGAAGACGTTCTCGCCGGGGCGGTCGGGGTCGATCTCGACATCGCGGTTCTCCTGCTGGACGTGCTCGTACAGCGGCAGGCCCTGGTCGGTGAGGTAGGTCGCCTTCAGCCGCTCCGTCTTGCCGTTGGCGACGATCTTGACGGTGAGCGTCTGCGCCTTGTCGTTGAACTTCGCTTCCTTGACGTTGCCCTCGTCCACGCGCTCGACCAGCTTGGAGAGGGGCACGTCCTTGGCGGCGTTGACGTTGTCGAAGATCTGGAAGAAGACCATCACCATCAGGACGACGACGACGATCCAGACGAACGGTCCACGGAAGTAACGACGAAGGTCCACGATGCCGAGGCGCCGTCCGGCGCCCCACCTCCCTGCTGCTGCTGCCCGACCTGCCGGCATGCGACCGACGGTTTCAGGGGGTCTGAGATCGTCACGGTAACACCGCCCCGAACGCCCCTCAACGCGGGTGGGGCGGGGTCAGGTGGTGACGTACTCCGGCTTGAGGGTGCCGATGTACGGGAGGTTGCGGTACCGCTCGGCGTAGTCGAGGCCGTAGCCGACGACGAAGACGTTGTCGAGGTCGAAGCCGTGGTACTTCACGGGCACCTCGACCTGCGCGGCGGCCGGCTTGCGCAGCAGCGCCGCGACCTCGATGGAGGCTGGCTGGCGGGCGCGCAGGTTGCGCAGCAGCCAGTTGAGGGTGAGGCCGGAGTCGATGACGTCCTCGACGACGAGAACGTGCTCGCCGGCGACGTCGCGGTCGAGGTCCTTGAGGATGCGGACGACGCCGGAGGTGGAGGTGCCGCTGCCGTAGGAGGCGACCGACATGAAGTCGATCGACAACGGCACGGAGAGGGCGCGGGCGAGGTCGCTGATGACCATGAACGCGCCCTTGAGGACGCCCACCATGCGGATCTCGCGGCCGTCGTAGTCGGCGCTGATCTGCTTGGCCATCTCGGCGATCTTGTCGCGGATCTGGTCCTCGGTGATGAGGACCTCACCGATGGCTGGGTCGTACACGGCGCTCCAGCGGGCTCTAGAACGGACCGGACGGACGGAACGCGAGGGTGTCACAGGTGCGCACGGCGGCCAAACCGCCGGGCAGGTCCGCGCCGCGCTGGCCGTGCCAGGCGGTGACGAGCGCGTCGACGGTGGCGACGTGGGCGGCGGTGAGGGCGGTGGCGGGCGCGCCGGCGGCGATGGCGGCGCGGCGCAGGACGCGGGAGCGCAGCGCCGGGTCGAGGGCGGCGAGGCGCGCGACGTCGAGCGGCGGCGTGACGTCCGGCCACGCCTCGGCGGCGAGGCGGTCGAGCAGGTCGGCGTCGGCGCGCAGCAGGTCCGCGGTGCGGGCGAGGGCGGCGGCGACGCCGGGGCCGAGGTCGCGTTCGAGCGCGGGGAGGGTGGCGTGTCGCACGCGGGCGCGGGTGAGCGCGGGGTCGGCGTTGGCCGGGTCGTCCCACGGCGTGAGCCCGAGCGCGGCGCAGGCCGCCTCGGTGGTGGCGCGGGGCAGGTCGAGGAACGGCCGCAGGTAGATGCCGCGCCGGCGCGGCATCCCGGCGAGGGAGCGGGCGCCGGAGCCGCGGGCGAGGCCAAGCAGCACCTGCTCGGCCTGGTCGTCGCGGGTGTGGCCGAGGAGGACGGCAACGGCGCCGCGCTCGGCCGCGACCGCGTCCAGGGCGGCGTAGCGCGCGTCGCGGGCGGCGTTCTCCGGGCCGCCGGCCGTGCCGACGGCGACGGTCGCGACGGTCGCCGGCGCGCCGAGCGACTCGGCGCAGGCGGCGACGGCGGCGGCGCGGGCGGCGGAGCCGGGGTCGAGGCCGTGGTCGACGGTGACGGCGCCGGCGCGGCGGTCGTGGCGCGGCGCCTCCCACGCGAGCGCGGCGAGGAGGGCGAGCGAGTCGGGGCCGCCGGAGACGGCGGCGAGGGTCAGCGAGCCCGGCGGGGTGCCGGCGAGCGCCGCCCGCACGGCGCGGCGGGCGGCGACGACGGCCGGGTCAGGGGGCGGCATCCCCCGCCGCCCGGGGCGCCTCGTCCAGCGCCGGGGCGGCGCCCACGCGGGTCACCCACGCGGCCGGGTCGGCGATCTCGGCGGGCGTCGGCAGCGTCTCCGGCGACGTCCAGACGCGGTTGAAGCCGGCCATGCCGACCGCGTCGACGACGTGGCGGACGAACCGCTCGCCCTCGGCGTACTGCCGCATCTTCAGGTCCAGCCCGAACAGCCGCCGGATGATCCGGTCGACCGGGCCAGCGCCCTTGCGCCGCTCGTCGAAGCGTTCGCGGATCGTCTCGGCGGTCGGCACGACGGCCGGGCCGACGCCGTCCATGACGTGGTCGCCGTGGCCCTCGAGCAGGCTCATCAGCGCCTGGATGCGGCCGACGATCTCCCGCTGCTCCGGCGTCTGCAACGCCTCCAGCAGGCTGCCGCCCTCGCCGCCGGTGACGGCGCCGCGCACCGCGCCCGCCGCGTCGCGGAGGCGCTGGAGGAGCTGCGCCGGGTCGAGGTCGGAGGCGTCGACGTAGGCGCGCACCTGGTCGGTGAAGTACGGCCGCAGCCACGGCACGGCGGTGAACTGGGTGCGGTGGGTGACCTCGTGCAGCGTCACCCAGAGCCGGAAGTCGTGCGGGTCGACGCCGAGGCGGCGTTCGGTCTCCACGATGTTGGGGGCGACGAGCGTGAGCCGGCCGTGGTCGCCCTCGCCCGGCGGCAGGAACAGCTCGAACTGCCCCAGGACCCGGGCCGCGAGGTAGGCCATGATCGTGCCGACCTGGGCGCCGGTGATGCGGGAGCCGACGGCCCGGACGACGCCGCCGGGAGCGACGTTGCGGCGTTCGGTGATCTTCTCGACCAGCGGCTCCAGCGCGACGCGGAAGCCGTCGACGTTCGCCTTGATCCAGCCGACCCGGTCGACCACGGCGACGGGGACGTGCGTGTCGGGGATGACCAGGCCGGTGTACGCCGCCACGTGCCGCTCGGCGTCCGGCACCATCGACCGCAGCTCGGCCGCGACGGCGCGCGCCTCCGCCAGGGTGATCTCCGGGCCGGGCCGGACCAGTGCCCGGGCCGTCGCCACGGCGACGTCCCAGTCGATCATCCCGGCGCCGGGCACTACTTGCTGCCGCCCCGCCGCTGGTTGGCGCGGAACTCGCGCGACTTGACGAGGTAGCCGAGGACGACCGCGACGAGGAGCAGCAGCGCGCCCGCGAGGATCATCTTCCCGAACTGGTAGGTCCACGGCCGGCCGTTGTGCAGGTCGTGGATGTTCGGCGGGAGGTCCGGCTGCGCGTACGCCGGCGCTCCGGCCAGCGCGAGCACCAGCGTCGTCGCGAGCACGGTGAGCGCGCGCACGGGGTGGCGGGACATCGGGTGGGCTACCTCCGCGTCGGGGACTGCCGGGAATCGTATCCGCCGTCAGGAGGCGCAACCGCACCAGACGTGGCCCCGGGACCCGCACCCGACGCGAGCCGCGCCCCGGCGGCGCCCGGCGGCGTTCTCGTCGCGCTCGATAGCGCTGCTATCGAGCACTCCTGCGGCCTTGCCGGATCGCCGCCCTGACACGCCTCGCGCCCGGCGAGGGCCCCGGGGCCACGTCAGACCAGCGCGGCCGCCGCGACGTCGAGCGCGCGGGCCGCCGTGCCGGGGAACCGCGACGGCAGCCGGTCCGCCGCGAACGCGAACACGAGCAGCCGCCCGGACCGCGTCTCGACCACGCCGGCGAGCGTGGAGACGTTGTCGAGGGAGCCGGTCTTGGCGCGCACCAGGCCGGCCGCGCGGGTGGCGGCGCCCTTGTCGTAGCGGGTCGACAGCGTGCCGGTGAACCGCGCCACCGGCAGCCCGGACAGCACCGGCGCGAGCGCCGCGTCGGTGGTGGCCAGGCGGAGCAGCGCGACGAGCTGGGCCGGGGTGGCGCGGTCGCGCGGCGACAGGCCGGACCCGTCGGCGAGCGCCGGCGGCGGGACCACGCCGAGCTCCTGCACCGTCGCGGCGACGCCGCCCGCCGCGCCCGCGAAGTCGTCGCCGGCGCCGCGCGCGATCGCGACGTGCCGCGCCAGCGCCTCGGCGAGGTCGTTGTCGGAGCGCGTGAGGAGGCGCTCGACCAGCGCCGACACCGGCGGCGAGCGCACCGTCGCCACCTCCGAGAGGACCGTCGCGGCACGGCCCCGGCGGACCGTCGCGACGGCGACGCCGGCGCGCCGGAGCGCGTCGCGCAGCTTGCCGCCGGCGAGCAGGTCGGGCGCGCTCGACCGGTCGTCGTCGTCGGGGCGCAGCCGCCCGCCGTCCACCTCGAACGCGCTGACCGGGGCGACCGAGCCCTCGCTGACGTAGGTGGGCTTCCAGCCGCGCGCGAGGCCGGGGCCGGAGAACAGCGTCGCGTCCACGACCAGCGCGCCGGTGACGCGGCGGACGCCGCGCGCCCGGACGGCGCGGGCCAGGTCGGCGAGCCGGGCCGGGTGCGGGTACGCGGTCGGCCCGGTGGCGGCGGTGAGCGTCGGGTCGCCGCCGCCGACGACGACGAGGTCGCCGGTGAGGACGCCGTTCTCGATGGGGCCGGTCGCTACGACCTTGGTCTCGAACGTCCGGTCCGGGCCGAGGGCGCGCAGCGCGGCGGCGGCGGTGAACAGTTTCGCGGTCGAGGCGGGCACGACCGCGGCGCCGGAGCCGCGGTCGTAGAGGGTGGCGCCGGTAGCCGCGTCGACCACGAGCGCGTTGACGCGGGCGCCGAGGGCCTTGTCCGCCAGCGCCTTCGCGAGCGCGCGGGCGACGCCGGCGGCGGTCGCGGGCGTCCCGGCGGCGGGGTCCGCGGCGAGCGCGAGCGGCGACGGCGGCGGCGTCTCCGGGAACGGCGGGACGGTGGTGGGCGCGGCGGTCGCGGTGGCCGGCGCGGCGCCGCGCGCGGGTGCCGCGGGCGAGCGGGCGGCGTTGTAGGCGACGGTCCCGGCGGTGGCGCCGACGGCCGCCACGACGGCCGCGATGGCCAGCACGACGCGCCGGTACGAGCCCACGGGGCAGACTAACCACACGCCGCACCGAGGAGACGAGCCGTGAACTTCGACGTCACCGTCGAGATCCCGAAGGGCCAGCGCAACAAGTACGAGATGGACCACGTGTCGGGACGCATCCGGCTGGACCGGATGCTGTTCACGGCGACGCGGTACCCGGCCGACTACGGGTTCATCGAGCACACCCTGGGCGAGGACGGCGACCCGCTCGACGTGCTCGTGCTGCTGGACGAGCCGACGTTCCCCGGCTGCCTCATCGAGTGCCGGGCGATCGGGATGTTCCGGATGAGCGACGAGAAGGGCGGCGACGACAAGGTCCTCGCGGTGCCCGCGCACGACCCGCGCCAGTCGCACCTCCAGGACATCTTCCACGTGCCGCAGTTCGACCAGCTCGAGATCCAGCACTTCTTCGAGACGTACAAGGACCTGGAGCCGGGGAAGTCGGTCGAGGGCGCCACCTGGGTCGGCCGCGCGGAGGCGGAGGCCGAGATCCAGCGCTCCTACGCGCGGCTGCGGTCGCGGGAGGCGTAGGGCACGACGGCCCGCACGACCGACCCCTCGGCGGTGCTCATCGCGGTCACCTCGTCCGCGACGGACCGCACGATGAACAGCCCGCGCCCGCTGGGGCTGTCGGCGTCCGGCAGGTCGCGGCCGCGCTCCTCCAGGCCGACGACGCCGCTGCCGTCGTCGGCGACCTCCACCACGATCCCGTCGTCGGTGAGCGTGGCCGTCAACGTCACCCGCCCCCGCGCGGCACGGACGGCGTTGGCGAGCAGCTCGCTCGCGGCGAGCAGGGCGTCCTCCGAGACCGCGTCGTGCTCGGCCAGCCAGATCGAGAACGCGCGCCGGGCCCGGCCCACCGCGGCCGGGTCGGCGTCGAGCGGCCAGGAGCGGGTGCGTTCGGCGGCGGGCACCGGGACGCGGCGGAGCACCAGCGCGAGCGTGTCGTCCAGCCGCGCCGCACCCTCCAGCGAACGCCGCAGCAGCTCCTCGGTGAGCTCCGGCGCGGGCAGGTGGGCGACGGCGCGCGCGTGGCCGACGAGCGCGTCCATGCCGGCGAGGATGTCCTTGCCGGCCTCGACCAGGCCGTCGGTGTAGAGCACGAGCGCGTCGCGGACGTCGAGCGTCGCCTCCGCGATGAGGTCGCTGCCGGCGCCGGGCCAGCCGATGGCGCCGCCGGCCGCGGAGAGCTGCGACACCTCGCCGCGGGCGGAGACGACGAGCGCCGGCGGGTGGCCGCCGGAGGCGACGCGGACCCGCCCGGTGCGCGGGTCGAACCGCACCACGACCACGGTCGCCACGAGGTCCGGGTGCTGCGCGCCGAGCAGCTTGTCGGCGCGGGCGACCATGTCCTCCAGCGGCGTGCCGTCGACGGCGATGGTCCGCAACGTGTGCACGACCGCGAGCGCGTCCTTCGTCGCCGCGACGCCGTGGCCGAGCACGTCCACGACGGCCACGTGCACGTCGCCGTCGGGCAGCACCTGCCAGTCGTACAGGTCGCCGCCGGTGGGGGCGTTGGCGTCGGAGGCGAGGTAGCTGACGCCGAGCTCGGCGCCGCCGACCTCGGGGTGCGGCGGCATGACCGCCGCCTGGAGCTGCTCCACGACGAGGCGCTGCGCGGCCTCGGCCTCGACCAGCCGGCCGAACTCCGCGCGGAGCTGCTCGATCTCGTCCACGGCCGTGACGTCGCGGGCGACGACGACCAGCACGGAGTCGTCGCCGCGGCGGCTGTACGAGCAGCTCAGCCGGTGCGCCTCCCCCGCCCGGTCGGTGACCCGCAGGTCCGCGGGCAGCGCCGGCTGGTCGCGCCAGCCGGCCAGCTCGACGGGCGTGCCGTCGGCGGTACGGGCGTGCAGCCGGGCGAGGGCGCCGTTGCGGCCGACGACGTCGGCGGCGGCGAGGCCGGTGATGCGTTCGAGGGCGGGGTTCCACGACCGGACGACGCCGTCGGCGCCGATCGCGCAGATGCCGTCGGAGGTGGTGGTGACCAGCTCGTCCAGGCGGGCGCGTTCCTCCATGACGTCGGCGACGAGGCGGCCCTTGGCCAGCGCGCCGGCGGTCTCGCGGGCGACGGTCTCGAGGACGGCGAGCTCGGTGCCGCTGGTGACGCCGGCCTGGTCGAGCACGACGAGCGCGCCGACGGTGCGGCCCTCGTCCACGAGCGGCGCGGCGAGGCAGTCGCGCCACCCCTCGGCGGCGACGGCGCGGGCGAGCGCGCTGCGGTCGCCCGCGGTGACCCGGACCGGGCCGGGGTGCGCGGTGAGCGCGCCGGCGAGCGAGACGTGGTCGAGCGGCTCGGCGGCGACCTCGTACGCGCCCCGGCGGCAGGCGTGCACGGCCCGCGCGCCGCCGTCGGTGAGCACGAGCAGCACCGCGCGCGCCTCGAAGCCGCGCGCCACCTCGCCGAGGAACTCCGGTACCGCCTCGCGCGGGTCGATCCGCTCGGCCAGCGCCTGCGCCGCGCTGTGCAGCACGGCCAGCCGCAGCCGGTCCGCGCGGGCGGTCGCGTAGCCGCGGTAGGCGAGGTGCAGCAGCACCAGCGGCACCGGGAACAGCAGCACCGCCGCCGGGTGCGCGGCGTACGCGAGGACGTAGAGCAGGCCGAGCATGGCGTTGACGAACCAGCCGCCGACCCAGCCCGGCAGGATCACCGGCACCAGCTCGCGGAGCAGCCGGTCCGGCCGCTTCCCCTCGGCGAACGCCACCACCAGCGTGAACGCCGCGTGGTTGACGACCCAGACCGCGACCAGCGCGGCGACCACCGCGGTCGCCGTCGTCGCGGTGACGCCGGTGCCGGCCGCCACCCGCTCCACCACCGCCGCGCCCGCGGCCGCCGCCAGCGCCCACTGCGCGACGTTGAACGCCGTCTTCAACGGCGCCAGCCGCCGGACGATCGACGTGACGAGGTGCGCGACGCCGACGGCCACGACGACCGGACCGGCGGGGAACGCGAACAGCATCGGCGCGAGCGCCGCCTCGACGAGGTTCAGCCCCTCGACCTCGTCGCCGTAGCGGACGCGGACGACGAGCACCTCGGCGAGCGCGACGAGCAGCGCGAGGACCGGCAGCGCGACCCAGTGGACGCGGCCGGGCGGGTCGGTGTCGTACCGCGCCGCCGCGACACCCGCCAGCGCGGCGCCGACCGCGAGGACGGCGACGTAGGCGACGAGCCCGCGCGAACGCCGCTCGCGAGGGGCGGCGTCGGGGGTGGTCACGGGGGCGGGGGCGTCGGCGGTCTAGGACCAGGCGCCGTACCAGGCGCCACCGCGCCCGGGCTTGCCGTAGTCGTCGGCGGTGTCCTCGTTGCCGTACCAGGACGAGCCGAGCCACGAGCTGCCGAGCCAGGACGACCCGAGCCAGGACGAGCCGAGCCACGAGGAGCCGTACCAGCCGGTGTCGAGCAGCGGCGCGGCCCACTGGCTGGTGTACCAGTTCGAGTCGGTCCAGTTGCCCTTGGCGTACTGGTCGGAGACGTACTTGCGGCCCTGCGCGGTCTGGTCGCCGCTGACGGCCGGGCAGTCGGCCTGCACGTCGCAGCGCGCGCACTCGTCGGCGCCGGAGCAGGAGCCGGTGCGCACGTCGCCGCGGCTGCCGTCGAGGTTGCCCATGCCGTTGGAGAGGGTGCCGACGCCGGCGTTGGCGACGCCCGCGGGCGCGACGGTGGCGGCGTTGACGTCGATGAGGCCGGAGCCGACGAGCTGCGGCTCGCGCGCGGCCACCTTGTGCGCGGTCGCGGTGAGCGCGTACTTCACGCGGTCCGGCGTCCAGCCGGGGTGCCGCTGGAGCAGCAGCGCGACCGCGCCGGAGGCGACCGCGGTGGCCATCGAGGTGCCGCTGCCGCGGCGGTACGCGGCGTACGGCGTGCCGGCGAACTGGCCGGGGCCGGCCACCTGCTCGACGTAGCTGTCGGGCAGCCGCAGCGAGACCAGGCGCGCGCCGGGGGCGACGACGTCGGGCTTGTCGTACGTGCCGAGCGGCGTGGTGACCGGGCCGCGGGAGGAGAAGTGCGGCAGCCGGTCGTCGGAGATCGCCGGCGTCTCGCGGTCGTCGGTGGCGCCGACGGTGACCACCAGGGGGTCGTCGGCGGGCTTGGCGATGGTGCCGGGGGCGCTGCCGGAGTTGCCGGCGGCGACGACGACGGTGATGCCGGAGCGCCAGGCCTGCTCGACGGCGAGGTTGAGCGGGTCGAGGTAGTACGGGACCTTGCTGTTGGTGCCGAGCGAGAGGTTCAGCACCTTGATGCCGTACTTCTCGCGGAACGACACGACCCACTGGATCGCGGCGAGCACCTTGCTGACGTCGGCGGCGCCGGTGCGCCCGGCGATCTTCAACGACACGATCTCGGCGCCCGGCGCGACGCCGGTGAACGTGCCCGCCGACGACACGCCGCTGCCCGCGATGAGGCCGGCGAGGACCGTGCCGTGGCCGTACCGGTCGACGCAGTCGCCCTCGCCGGAGAAGTCGACGCAGCGGACGTCGGTGCGCAACGGCGCGGGCGTGCCGCCCGGGTCCTGCACGCTGACGACGCGGCCGGCCAGGTCGGGGTGGTCGGAGACGCCGGTGTCGACCAGCGCGACGCGGACGCCGCGGCCGGTGGCGCCGGTGGCGGCGGCCAGCGCGGTCGCGCCGATCTCCTCGCGGTAGACCGACTTCACGGTGGAGGTGTTGTCGTCGCCGACGATCGCGGAGACGCGCACCTCGGCGTCGGGCGTGACGGCGCGCACCCGCGGGTCCGCGGCGAGCGCGCGCAGCGCGGCGGCGGGGACGGTCGCGGCGACGCCGCCGACGATCGGCAGGTCGCGGGTCACGGTGCCGCCGGCGCGGTGCACCGCGTCGGCCGCGGCCGCACCGCCGGCGCGGCCCTGCACCACGACGCGTTCGCGACCGGGGGAGGCGCCCGCGGGGCTCGCGGCGAGCGGGGACAGCAGCGTGACGGCCGTGACGACGGCCCCAAGGACGCGTGCGGTACGCACGTGGACGGCCCCTCCCAGCACAGGCCCGCGCGCACGCGCGGACACCGCCGCGGCGGACGGCAGCGTTACTCTTTGTAACCAGTCCGGTACCGCCTCAAACATGGTAGCGAACCGGGGCAACCCCGGACATCCCGAGCGGGCGGGCGCCGGGGGGGTGGCGCCGCGCCCGCTCGGGTCGGCCGGCCCACGCGAGGTGACGGATCACCGGGGGGACGCGCGGACCGGCCTCGCCGGAGGCCCGGCGCGGAGGGGTGCGCCCGGTCCCGGCGGGCGCCGCCGAGAGCGGCGCCACCCTCTACACGCGGAACGGCCGTTCCTCTTACAGGCCGGCCGGCCCCGGGTCGCCGAGCAGCGGCCGGAGGTCGGGGTCCGCGCAGTACGAGACGCCGCTGTCGGCCTCGCCGACGCAGCTCGACCGGTCCTCGCCGGGCGCCCGGTCCTCCCCGGTCGCGCCCGCTCCGGTGCCGCCCGGCACCTCGAGC
>DASTMB010000079.1 GCA_035714365.1 Mycobacteriales bacterium
GTGTTTCGCCATCCCCTAATTGGGGGACCGGGTCGCCCCCGGCCGCCGGGCTCAGGCGTCGGCGTCCAGGCCCTTCTTGACGGCGTAACGGACCAGCTCGTAGCGGGTGTGCAGGTGGAGCTTGCCGAGGACGTTCTGGACGTGGTTCTGGACGGTGCGGTGGGACAGCACGAGGCGTTCGGCGATCTGCTTGTAGGTGAGGCCCTTCGCCACCAGGCGGAGCACCTCGGTCTCGCGGTCGGTGAGCCGCGTCTCCGGCTCGTCGGCGGCGCCGCCGGTCGTCATCCGGCGGAACTCCCCGAGCACCAGCCCCGCCAGGCCCGGCGTGAACACCGGGTCGCCGGCGGCGGTGCGGCGGACGGCGTCGAGCAGCTCGGCGGCGCTGGCGGACTTCACCAGGTAGCCGGTGGCGCCGGCCTTCACGGCCTCCAGCACGTCCGCGTGCTCGCCGCTCGCGGACAGCACCAGCACCCGCACGTCGGGCAGCGCCTCGACGATCTCGCGGGTCGCCTCCACGCCGGACAGCTCCGGGAGCTGGAGGTCCATGACGACGACGTCGGGGCGCGTGGCGCGGGCGACGTCGACCGCCTTGCGGCCGTCGCCGGCGGTGCCGACGACGTCGACCCCGGCCTCGGCCAGGTCGCGGGCGACGCCGTCGCGCCACATGGGGTGGTCGTCGACGACGACGACCCGGGGCTCGGTCAGCGGGTGGGCACCAGGTCGAGCACGGCGGCGACCACGTCGCGCTGCGGCACGGTCTTCTCCAGCACGAGCGACGCGCCCGCCTCGAGCGCCTGCTGCACGATCGGGACGGTGGCGTACGCGCTGAACACGATGATCTTGGACTCGGGGCTGGCGTCGAGGATCTTCGGCAACGCCTCGAGCCCGTCGGTGCCGGGCATCATCACGTCGAGGATGACGGCGTCGGGCCGGTGCGTGGCCGCGGCGGTGACCGCGTCGGCACCGTTGCCGGCCTCGGCGACGACCTCGAACTCGGGATGGAGCTCGAACGTCAGCCGCAGCAGGTCGCGCATCGACTCGTCGTCGTCGACGATCAGCAGGCCGACCCGGCGGTCGTCGGTCGTCATGTGTCGTCCCTTCCCCCCGAGGTGGTTGCTCCAAGCGTAGCGGCGCGGAAGCGCCTTCGTGTCACATCCGGCGCGGGATTGTGACCTCGACCTCGGTCCCGGCGCCGGGTACCGACTCGACGCGGGCCTCGCCGCCGAGCGCGCGGGCCCGCCCCTGGATCGACTGGGCGACGCCGAGGCGGCCCGCGGCGGCGGCCGTGGCGAGAGCGGCGGGCTCGAACCCGGCCCCGTCGTCGCGCACCGACACGGTCACGGCCGCCCCCTCGTCCTCCACCAGCACCCACGCCCGGGCGCCGTCGCCGGCGTGCTTGGCGACGTTGTCGAGGGCGGCGGCCACGGCGGCGGCGAGCTCGTGCGCGTCGGCGGCCGGCAGCAGCACCGGCTCCCCCGGCGCCGCCACCTCGGCGGGCAGCGGCGTGGCCCGCACGGCCGCCTCGACCAGCTCCCGAACGTCCGCCGCCCCGGCCGGCGCGGAGGCCGGCGGCCGGGCGACGAGGTCGCGCAACGCCGCCTCCTGGCCGGCCGCGATCGCCGCCAGCTCGGCCGCCTCGCCGCCGAGCCGTTCGCCGCGCCGGTGGATCAGCGCCAGCGCCTGGAGGACGTTGTCGTGGATGTGGCGGGCGAGGCGTTCGCGCTCGGTGGTGGCGGCCTGGAGCTCGACCGCGCGGGCGAGCCGCGCCTCGGCGTCGCGGGCCAGCCGGGTGACGTAGCCGACGACGGCGCCGGAGAGCACGAGCAGCACCAGGCTGCCGCCGGTCGACTGCCCGAAGTGGCCCTTGGCGAGGATCGTCGCGAGCCCGACGACGGCACCCGCGGCGGCGCCGGCGGGCGTGCCGCCCGCCACCGCCCAGGCGACCACGGGACCCGCGCTCCACGTCACGGTCAGGGTCGGCGCGTGCACGAGGCGTTCCGGCGTCTCGACGTAGCGGGTGGCCATGAGCAGCAACGCCCCCAGCGCCAGGTCGGCACCGAGCAGCACCCGCGTCACCGGGCGGCGGGTGGTGACGACGACGGTCCAGGCCAGCATCGCCGCCAGCACCAGCCAGGCGGCGAGCGGGTGCGCGTAGCCGCTGTCGTTGGTGAACGCCAGCACGAGCGCGTACGGCAGGGACAGCCAGCGGAACACCGCCACGGCCCGCCAGAGCGAGCCGTCGACCATCAGCCGGCCCGGCGCTGCGGCCCGGGCGCGGCCGAGACCATCGCCTCGTGCGCCGCCGCCCTCGCGTCCTCGATGTCGGCCTTGGCCTTGGTGGCGTACGTGTCGACGTACTCCTGGCCGGAGAGCTGCATCAGCTCGTACATGATCTCGTCGGTCATCGACCGCAGCACGAACCGGTCGTCCTCCATCCCGGCGTACCGGGAGAAGTCCAGCGGCTTGCCGATGCGGATGACGACCGGCATCACCTTCGGCAGCACCTTGCCGGGCGGCTGGATCTCGAACGTGTTGACCATCGCGCACGGGATCACCGGCACGCCGGCCTCCAGCGCCATGCGGGCGACGCCGGTCTTGCCGCGGTAGAGCCGCCCGTCCGGCGAGCGGGTGCCCTCCGGGTAGATGCCGAGCAGCTCACCCGCGTTGAGCACCTTGAGGCCGGCCTCCAGCGCCGCCTGCGACGCGCGGCCGCCGGAACGGTCCACCGGGAGCTGGCCGACGCCCTTGAAGAACCCCGCCTTGAGCCGGCCCTTGAGGCCGCGGCCGACGAAGTAGTCGCTCTTGGCGAGGAACGTCACCTTGCGGCCCGGGATCACGAGCGGCAGGAAGATCGAGTCGGAGAACGACAGGTGGTTGCTGGCCAGGATCGCCGCCCCGTCCGTGGGGACGTGCTCCAGCCCCTCGACCTTGGGCCGGAACAGGGTGCGGAGGATGGGGCTCAGGATCGCCTTGACAATCCAGTACCACATCCGCGCGTCGGCCCCGCTTCCGTTGTCGCCGTCGAGCCTCCGACCCTACGGAACCCGCCGGGGTTACGTCCACCCGCCCTCCGCCCGCGCCGCTGCTCGTGCGACGATGGTGGCCGGATGCAGGGGAGGTGCGCGGTGCCCGTCCAGCCTGGTTGCGAGGCGTTCGCGTTCGCCGGGGACGGCGGCGGCGTGGGCGCGCTGCTCGTCCACGGCTTCACCGGCTCGCCGTACTCGATGCGCCCGTGGGGCGAGTACCTCGCCGAGCAGGGCATCGAGGTCCTCGGCCCGCGCCTGCCCGGCCACGGCACCCGCTGGCAGGAGATGAACCTCACCCGCTGGCAGGACTGGTACGGCGAGGTCGAGCGCGGCTTCGACACGCTGCGCGGCCGCTGCGACGACGTGTTCGTGATGGGCCTGTCGATGGGCGGCACGCTGTCGCTGCGGCTCGCCGAGGAGAAGGGCGACGACCTGGCCGGCGTCGTCACCGTCAACGCCTCGCTGCTCACCGAGCGCAAGGACGCGAAGCTCCTGCCCCTGCTCGCGAAGGTCGTGCCGAGCGTCAAGGCGATCGGCGACGACATCAAGAAGCCCGGCATGACCGAGAAGGCGTACGACCGGACGCCGCTCAAGGCGGCCGAGTCGCTGGCGCACCTGTGGCGGCTGGTGCGCGAGGAGCTGGACCGGATCACGCAGCCGCTGCTGCTGTTCCGCTCGGTCGAGGACCACGTCGTGGAGCCGGCCTCGGGGGCGTTGCTGCTCAAGGAGACCGGCTCGCCCGACGTGCGGGAGATCCTCCTGCCGGACAGCTACCACGTCGCCACCCTGGACAACGACGCGCCCACGATCTTCGCGGAGTCGCTGGCGTTCGTGCGCGCGCACACCACGGCCCGGGCCTGACGATGAGCGACGACGACCCGACGCGCGAGGGGCCGGTCCGCCCGGCGCCGCAGGGCGCGCGGGCCAACGCCGTCCCCCCTCCCGCCGCGTGGGCCGCCCTGGTGGAGGTCGACCACCGGGTATCGCAGCCGTTGCTGGACAGCCTGGAGGACGCGGGCGTGGCGGCGTACGCGGAGCCGCGCCTGGAGCGTAAGGGGCCGTACCTGGACTCGCCGGTGCCGTCGAAGCCGGTGGACCGCCTCTACGTCGACGCCACCCGCACCGGCGTCGCCGAGGCGGTCGTCACCGCCGAGCTGCCCGGCCTGCTCGCCGAGATGGAGCCGGGTGACGAGCCCGAGCTGGACCCGTTCGACGCGATCGTGGCGGCGTGGGACACCGTGCCGGAGACGCCGTCGTGGCCGGAGCAGGAGGACTTCGGCCCGGCCCGCGCGGTCGAGCCGGAGCCGGACTGGCAGCCGGCGCCCGCGCCGCGCCCGCGCGTCGAGGAGGAGCACTTCGTGCCGCCCCCGCCGCCGCCGGCGCCGCCCGCGCACCCGGTGACGCGCTACGCCGTCCTCGCGGTCTGCGCGGGGCTGTTCGTGCTGGTCGGGTTGCCGCTGTTCGGCACGATGCCGTCGACGCCGTTGTCGGTGCTCGGCGCGATCAGCCTCATCGCCGGCCTGGCGACGTTGTTCTGGCGGATGCGGGATGCTCCCTCCGTCGACGACGGTCCCGACGACGGAGCGGTGGTATAGCGCGGTGCGGCACAGCGAGACGGTCGAGATCACCGGCCACCTCATGGACTCGGGCGTGCTCGCGCGCGTCCTGGACGACGTTCTCGACTACTCCGGCGACTACGTCGTCGAACGCCTCGACCTCGGCAAGACGCACGACGACGAGTCGCGCGCGCGGCTGCGGGTCGGGGCGGAGACCGAGGAGGTCCTCCAGCGCATCCTCATGCGCATCCAGATCCACGGCGTCAACCAGGTCGACCCCGGCGAGGCGACGCTGCGCCCGGCCGACCGCGACGGCGTGTTCCCGGAGGACTTCTACTCGACCACCAACCTGGAGACGCTGGTCCGCGTCGACGGACGGTGGCTGCGCGTGCAGCAGCCGGAGATGGACTGCGGGCTGGTCGTCGCCGACGGCACCGTGCGCACCGTCCCGGTGAGCGACGTGCGGGCCGGCGACCTCGTCGTCTGCGGCGCCAACGGCGTCAAGGTCGAGCTGCCCGCGCAGGAGCACTCGTCGCACAGCGCCGGGTCGTTCGAGTTCATGGCGTCGACCGTGTCCAGCGAGAAGCCGCAGGCGCTGCTCGTCCGCCAGATCGCCGAGCAGATGCGCGGCGTCAAGAACGCGGGCGGGCGGATCCTCTGGGTCGCCGGGCCGGCCGTCGTGCACACCGGCGCCTCCCCCGCGATGGTCGCGCTGGTGCGGGCCGGCTTCGTCGACGTGCTGTTCGCCGGCAACGCGCTCGCCACCCACGACATCGAGTCCGCCCTCTACGGCACCTCGCTCGGCGTCGACCTCGCCGTCGGGCGCGGCGTGGAACACGGCCACGAGCACCACATCCGCGCCATCAACACCATCCGCCGGGCCGGCTCCATCGCCGACGCGGTGAAGGAGGGCACGCTCACCGGCGGCGTCATGCACGCGCTGGTCGAGGCGGGCAAGCCGTTCGTGCTGGTGGGGTCGGTGCGCGACGACGGGCCGTTGCCCGACGTCTACACCGACGTGATCGAGGGCCAGCGGGCGATGCGCGCGCAGCTGCCCGACGTCGGCTTCGCGATCATGGTCGCGACGATGCTGCACTCCATCGCGACCGGGAACATCCTGCCCGCGTCCATCCCGCTGGTGAGCGTGGACATCAACCCGGCGACGGTCACCAAGCTCGCCGACCGCGGCAGCGCCCAGGCGATGGGCATCATCACCGACATCGGCCTCTTCCTCGAGCAGCTCGCCCGGGAGC
>DASTMB010000080.1 GCA_035714365.1 Mycobacteriales bacterium
CCGGCGCCCCTGGCGGCGAGCGCGTCGCCCGCCCCTGCGACGGCCGCGCCCGGGGAGAAGATGGTGTCGTTCCGCGGCCTGCAGGTCGCGGTGCCGGCCGGCTGGACGGCGAACGACCGGCGCTGCCAGGCGGCGCAGCACGACACGTACCTGCTCCCCAACGGGATCATGAACCTGTGCCTGGCGCCGGAGGTGCCGGGGCTGACGGTGCTGTCGTTCGGGCACGCCGGCGGGGAGGACACGAGCGACCTCGAGGGGGAGCCGTTCGACCTGGACGGCCACGCGGCGTACCGCAAGGAGGGCACCGCGCGCGACGGCCGGCACCTCGTCGGCGTGGAGGTGCCGGACCTGGCGAACGCCGTGTGGGTGGTCTCCCCGGACCTGGCGCGGGCGCGCGCGCTGGTGGCCCGCGCGCACGTCGTGGACGTGGACTGGGCGGGGTGCCCGGCGCGGGTGGCGTCGGCGTTCGCGACGCCGCCGGCGCGGCCCGGCGCGGACGCGGCGCTGGTGCCGCCGGGGGCGGTCGACGTGTCGCTGTGCTGGTACGGCGAGGACCTGCGGCAGGTCGGGTCGGCGCGCAGCGTCGCGGGGCCGGTCGCGGCGGTGCTCGCGGGCCTGCCGCCCGGCTACACGCGCAACCCGCCGGACGAGACCGGCTCGTGCACGCCGAAGCCGGACGGGCGGCAGTCGCCGTACCTGCTGCGGTTCCACTACCCGAGCGGCCCGGACGTGGACGTGTGGGTGAACTTCCTCGGCTGCCGCGAGCTCGGCGCCAACAACGGCGCCGTCCACGGCGGGCTGACCCACGCGCTGGTCGACCTGCTGGCGCGCACGGTCGGCGCCGGGAACCTCGGCTGGACGCACCTGCTGGACGAGTCGCCCTAGGCGTACTTGGGGCCGCTCGCGGTGTTGTAGACGACGACCGGGCCGCGCGGCGCATCCAGTGCCGGCAGCGCGGCGACGGCGGCGGCGCCCTCGGGCGACAGCCACACGCCCTCGGCGCGGGCCACGTCGCGCACCGCCTGCCGCAACGCGTCCTCGGTCACCGCGAGCATCGTGCCGCCGGACTCGCGGACGCAGCGCAGCACCAGGTCGCTCTCGCCGGGCGCGGTGACGCGCAGCCCGGCGGCGCTGGTGGTCGGCTCGCCGGGCCACGGCTCGGCGGCGTCGCGACCCGCCTCGAACGCCGCCACGATCGGCGCGCAGTCGTCGACCTGCACGCCGACGAGCGCGGGCGGCGGGCCGTCGTACCAGCCGAGGTCGAGCACCTCGCGCGCGGCCTTGTGCGCGGCGACGAGGCCGACGCCGCCGCCGACGGGGAACACGATCGTCCCGGGCAGCCGGCCGAGCTGGGCGAACGTCTCCAGCCAGGCGGTCTTCTTCCCCTCGACGCGGTACGGCTCGCCGAACGTCGCGGCGAGGAACGCGCCGGTCTCGGCGGCGATCTCCTTCGCGCGGCGCCCGGCGTCGGCGAGGGTGCCGTCGACCAGCTCGAGGGCGGCGCCGGCGAGGGTGACCTCGTCCTGGTTCATGCGCGGGGCGGTGCGCGCCATGACGACGGTGACGGGCAGGCCGGCGCGGGCGCCGTAGAGGGCCCAGGCGCCGCCGGCGTTGCCGGCGCTGGGGAGCACGATCGACGTGGCGCCGAGCTCGCGGGCGCGGGTGACGCCGACGGCGGCGCCGCGCGCCTTGAACGTGCCGCCCGGCAGCACGCCGTCGTCCTTGACGAAGGCGCCGAGCGACGGCAGCGGCAGCAGCGGCGTCTCCGGCTCGCCGAGGGTGACCGGCTCGCCGGCGACCGGGAGCAGGTCGCGGAACGACCAGAGCCCGCCGCGGGCGCGCCGGTCGACGCGGGCGAGGTCGTAGCGGGCGAGGAGGGTGCCGCCGCAGCCGCAGCGGCCGTGCAGGAGGGCGGGGTCGTACGTCGTGCCGCAGCGCGCGCAGTCGAGGCCGGTCAGCACGCGTTCCTCCGGCGGAGGGCGTACGCGCCGGCCAGCAGCGCGCACGCGACACCGCCGAGCGCACCGGGGGCGCCGGTCTTCGGCATCGTCGCGTCGCGGTCCGGCGGCGCGGGCGGCGCGGTGGCCGGCGGGGTGGCCGGCGGCGTGACCCGCGGGGTCGGCGGCGGGGTGGTCGGCGGGGGCGTGACCGGCGGCGGCACGGTGACGGCGGTGTTCAGGCCCTTGACCCAGTTGCCATGGACGGCGCACCACACCTCGACGTCCTCGTAGTACGTGCCGGGCGCGGTGTCCGGGCCGACGGTCGCCACGACCTGCTGCGTCACCGTGTCGTCGACGAGGGCGGGCGGCAGCGGCGAGCGGATCTCGACGTCGGTGCCGCCGCCGGGGCGGGTCGTGGTAGAGGCGTCGGTGCCGAACGGCCCGCTGGTCGAGACGTAGTCGAACCCGGCGGGCAGGTGGACGAGGAACCGGCTGACGAGGCAGGACCCGGACGCGTGCTCGCCGAGCGCGAGCCGCGCGTCGTAGGTGACCGTGGCGCCGGGCTTCGCGACCGCGGGGGCGACGTCGTCGTGGAACGCGACGTCGTTGCCGGCGCCGGTCGAGCCGGCGCCGTTCGGGCAGGCGACGCCGCCGCGGGCGTGCGCGACCGTCGCGTCGCCGAACAGCGCGAACGCGTCGGGGAGCGGCAGCGCGCCGACCTGGAAGACGTGCAACGCGTTCACGACGATGCCGCGGCCGTCGGCGGCCGGGTGCTGCTCGTTGAGGACCGCCTTGAGGCCGAGGGGGTTGAAGACCTGGGGGGCGAGCTCGGTGTTCGGCGGGACGGTCGCCGCGTCGACGGGCGTGCCGGCGACGAGGAGGTCGACGGCGGCGAGCGTGGCGCTGGGCGCCTCGGTGCAGCCGGCGCGGGCGGTGACGCCGATGAGCTTCGCGCTGACGACCGGCGCGCCCGCCAGGTCGTTCAGCTCCAGGTCGGAGACGCCGGCCGTGGCCTCGGCCGACGGCGCGGCGGTGGTGTGGGCGAGGGAGGTGAGCGCCGTCACCGCGCCGAGCGGCCCGGCGGACACCGGCCCGGCGACCGCCGCGACCGCCGGGGCGGTCGACGGCCCCTCCTGCGTGGCACGCGCCTGGGTGATGTCCTCCTGCGGGCTGAACAGCGTGTGCACGTCCACGGCGATCCCCTCGGCCACCGCGCCGGGCGGCGGCGTCGCGGCGGCGGCGGGAACGGCCGGGAAGGCGCAGGCGAGCACGGCGGCGGCCGCCACGGCGGCACGGGTAAAGGGGGTGGGCACGGCGCCTCCTCGCGGCCCGCTACCGGCGTTCGGACCGTCACGCACCCTAACGACGCGCGCGCGGCGGGCGACACGGGCGGGTTCGTCCGCATACGGGCGGGTCGGGGCGGGTTGGCGTGGCGCGGGCGAGGCCGGTATGCTGCGAGGTCGTTGTGCGCGCCGTTCTGGCGTGCCTGGAAACCGATACGGACAAGGTCACCGACTCGTGCGCACGTACTCCCCGAAGCCCTCGGACGTCACCCGGCAGTGGCACGTCATCGACGCCACCGACGTCGTGCTCGGCCGGCTCGCGAGCCAGACGGCCAAGCTGCTGCGCGGCAAGCACAAGCCGATCTTCGCGCCGCACGTCGACACCGGTGACTTCGTCATCATCGTCAACGCCGCGAAGGTGTCGCTCAGCGGCAACAAGCGCGACCAGAAGATGTACACCCGCCACTCCGGCTACCCGGGCGGCCTCCGGCAGACGCCGTACGGCGAGCTGCTGGCGACCCGGCCCAAGCTGGCCGTCGAGCGCGCGGTGAAGGGCATGCTGCCGCACAACACGCTGGGCCGGCAGATGCTGACCAAGCTGAAGGTCTACGACGGCCCGACGCACCCGCACGCGGCGCAGCAGCCCGTGCCGTACGAGCTCACCCAGGTCGCGCAGTAGCGCCGTCGAGAAGTCACGAGAGGTAAGAGAGTGCCCGAGCCCGCAGGTCTGGTCCGCGCGACCGGTCGCCGCAAGGAGGCGATCGTCCGCGTCCGTCTGGTGCCTGGCACCGGCAACTGGAAGCTCAACGGTCGCACGCTGGACGACTACTTCCCGAACAAGGTCCACCAGCAGCTCGTCAGCGAGCCGTTCAAGACCGTCGAGAAGGCCGACCAGTACGACGTGTTCGCGTCGCTGCGCGGCGGCGGCGTCTCCGGGCAGGCCGGCGCGCTGCGTCTCGGCATCGCCCGCGCGCTCATCGAGCTCGAGGTCGACGACCGCCCGGCGCTGAAGAAGGCCGGCTTCCTCACCCGCGACGCGCGGGTGAAGGAGCGGAAGAAGTACGGCCTGAAGAAGGCGCGCAAGGCACCGCAGTACTCGAAGCGGTAGTTGGCCCGCCTCTTCGGCACCGACGGCGTTCGCGGTGTCGCGAACGCCGACCTCACCCCGGAGCTCGTCCTCGCGCTCTCGGCCGCGGCCGCGCGCGTCCTCGGCGCGCGCAGTGCGGTCGTCGGCATGGACCCGCGGCAGTCCAGCGAGATGCTGGAAGCCGCGGTCGTGGCCGGGCTCACCTCCGCGGGGTGCTCGGTCGCGCGGGTCGGCGTCGTTCCGACGCCCGGTGTGGCGTACCTGACGCAGCGCCTCGGCGCCGACCTCGGCGTCATGCTGTCGGCGAGCCACAACCCGATGCCGGACAACGGCGTGAAGCTGTTCGACCGGACCGGCGACAAGCTGCCCGACGAGACCGAGGACCGGATCGAGGCGGCGATGGCCGAGCCGTGGGACCGGCCGACCGGCGGCCACGTCGGGGTCACCGCGAACCGCGAACACACCGCCGCGCTGTACGTCGAGCACCTGGTGGCCACCGGCGCGCGGCTCGACGGCCTCACCGTCGTCGTGGACTGCGCGAACGGCGCCGCGTCCGACGTCGCGCCCGCGGTGCTGCGCGGGCTCGGGGCGACGGTCGTCGCGATCCACGACGACCCGACGCGGCTGAACATCAACTACGAGTGCGGCTCGACGCACCCGGAGTCGCTCCTCGCGGCGGTGCGCGAGCACCGCGCCGACGCCGGGGTCGCGCACGACGGGGACGCCGACCGTTGCCTCATGGTCACCGCGGACGGCGAGCTGGTCGACGGCGACCAGCTCCTCGCGATCCTGGCGGTGGACCGGCAGGCGCCGGCGGTGGTGGCGACGGTGATGGCGAACCTCGGCTTCAAGCGCGCCATGGCCGAGCACGGCATCGAGGTCGTGGAGACGGCCGTCGGCGACCGGTACGTGCTGGCGGCGATGCGCGAGCGCGGCATCGCGCTCGGCGGCGAGCAGTCCGGGCACGTCGTGCTCGCCGACCACGCGACGACCGGCGACGGCGTGCTGACGGCGGTGCAGGTGCTGTCCGCGATGGCGCGTTCGGGGCGTTCGCTCGCCGACCTCGCGGCGGTGATGACCCGGCTGCCGCAGGTGCTCGTCAACGTCCGCGTCGCCGACAAGACGGCCGCGCTCGACGCGGCGCGGGACGCGGTGGCCGAGGCGGAGGCGGCGCTCGGCGGCGAGGGGCGGGTGCTGGTGCGGCCGTCGGGGACGGAGCCGTTGGTGCGGGTGATGGTCGAGGCGCCGACCGAGGACGTCGCGCGCGAGGTCGCCGAGCGGGTCGCGGCGGCCGTAGGGCGTTAGGCGAACGCGCGGGCGGCGCGGCGGCGGGCGAGGTGCGAGGCGCCGCCGAGCAGCAGCGCCGGCACCCAGGCCAGCGTGGCGGCGAGCGAGATCGCGGCGATCGCGGCGGACAGCGGGACGCCGAGGGCGACGAAGCCGGCGGCCAGCGCGCCCTCCTTCGGGCCGGCGCCGTGGACGCCGGGGATGAGCGCGGCGACCTGGCTGGCGCCGACGATGCCGAGCATGTCGACCGGCGCGACCGAGTGGCCGACGGCGGCGACGGCGCCCAGCAGCAGGCCGATCGCGCAGGCCTGGTAGGCGAGCGAGACGGCGATGCCGCGGACGAGCGCGCGGCGCGGCGGGACGACGACCATGGCCGGGTGCCGGCGGCGCAGCACCAGGCCGACGGCGAGCGCGACGGCGGCGACGCCGACGGCGGCGACGAGGAGCTGCGGCGGCAGGGTGGCGCCGCCGAGCAGCGCGACGACGACGATGCCGACGCCGCCGACGAGACGGTCCGCGGCGACGTCGACGACGGCGCTCGCACGGTCCATGCCGACGGTGCGCAGCATGTGCACGCGCCACAGGTCGGTGCCGGCGTGGGCGGGCGAGAGGAGGCCGAGCACCTCGGCCTCGGCGTAGACGCGCAGGTGCCAGCGGCGGGACTGCCCGCTCGCCGACAGCGAGCGCCAGCGCAGCGGGACGAGGACGTAGTTGCCGACCGTCCAGGCGGCCAGCCCGAGGAACGCCGGGAGCAACGCCGCGTGCGGCGCGGTACGCAGGCTGGTCGCGGCGATGCCGAGCGCGAGGAGGACGGCGGCCACCGTCACAGCGCGGCTGCGCGCGAGCCGGGCCACCCGGGCCGCCGTTCGTGACGCCACTCGTCACCTCCGTTCCGGGAAGTTCATCGGCAGGTGTGCCCGGCCGCTGCACCCCCCACGCGGGCTACATTGGCGGCATGTGCGGGATCGTCGGGTACGTCGGCAAGCAGGAGGCCTGCCAGGTCGTCATGGACGGCCTGCGACGGCTGGAGTACCGGGGGTACGACTCGGCGGGCGTCGCCGTGCGCGACCCCGGGGGCGGCCTCGTCGTCCACCGCAAGGCGGGCAAGCTGGTCAACCTGGAGAAGCTGCTCCAGGCCGACCCGCCCACCGGCACGCTCGGCATCGGCCACACCCGCTGGGCGACCCACGGCGCCCCCAGCGACCGCAACGCGCACCCGATCGTGGACTGCTCCGGCGCCGTCGCCGTCGTGCACAACGGCACCATCGAGAACTTCGACGTCCTCCTCGCCGGGCTGGAGGAGCGCGGCCACGAGATCCGCAGCGAGACCGACACGGAGGTCGTCGCGCACCTCGTGGAGGAACGCTTCGACGGCGACCTGGCGGCCGCCGTGCGGTCGGTCTGCCGCGACCTGACCGGCTCGTTCGTGCTGGTCGTGACGCACCGGGACGCGCCGGACGTCGTGGTCGGCGCCCGCCGCAACCTGCCGCTCGTCGTCGGGCTCGGCGAGGGTGAGAGCTTCCTGGCCAGCGACGTGACGGCGTTCATCGCGCACACCCGGCACGCGCGGGTGGTCGCGCAGGACGAGGTCGTGGAGCTGCGCCGCGACGGCGTCACGGTCACCGACCTGGACGGCAACGACGTCGGCGACGGCGAGACGTTCACCGTCGACTGGGACACGGCGGCCGCGGAGAAGGGCGGCTACCGGTTCTTCATGGAGAAGGAGATCCAGGAGCAGCCGCTGGCGGTGCGCGACACCCTCGGCGGGCGGCTGCGCGCCGACGGGCTGCTGCACCTGGACGAGCTGTCCATCTCCGACGAGGACGTGCGCGGCATCGAGCAGGTGTTCATCGTCGCCTGCGGCAGCGCGTACCACTCGGGCCTGATCGGCAAGTACGCGATCGAGCGCTGGACGCGGCTGCCGGTGCAGGTGGAGATGGCGTCGGAGTTCCGCTACCGCGACCCGGTCGTCGGGCGGAACACGCTGGTGATCGCGGTGTCGCAGAGCGGCGAGACGGCGGACACGCTGGAGGCGGTGCGGCACGCGCGGTCGCAGAAGGCGTGGGTGCTCGCCGTCACCAACACCGTCGGCTCCACCATCGCCCGCGAGTCCGACGCCGCGCTCTACACGCGCTGCGGCCCGGAGGTCGCGGTCGCCTCCACGAAGGCGGTCATCGCGCAGATCGTGGCGATGTACCTCGTCGGCCTGTACCTCGCGCAGCTCCGCGGCACCCGCGACCCGGACGAGGTGCGCGCGCACCTGGCCGACCTGCAGCAGATCCCGGACCTGATCGCGGAGACGCTGACGCGGATGGACGCGGTGCGCGAGCTCGCCGAGGAGGTGAAAGACGCGAAGCGCGTGCTGTTCATCGGCCGGCACGTCGGCTACCCGATGGCGCTGGAAGGCGCGTTGAAGCTCAAGGAGCTCGCGTACATCTCGGCCGAGGGGTTCCCGGCCGGGGAGATCAAGCACGGGCCGATCGCGCTCATCGACCCCGGTACGCCGGTCGTGGTGCTGGCCACCCGGCACGCGCTCTCCGGCAAGCTCGTCAACAACGTGCAGGAGGTCCGCGCCCGCGGCGCCCGCACCATCGTCATCGCGACCGACGGCGACGAGGCCGTGACGCCGTACGCCGATCACCTGGTGCGGGTGCCGGACACCAAGTCGCTGTACGCGCCGTTGCTGTCGATCGTGCCGATGCAGGTGCTCGCCTGCGAGGTCGCCAAGCGGCTCGGGCTCGACGTCGACCAGCCGCGCAACCTGGCCAAGTCCGTCACCGTCGAGTAGCGCGCATGGCGGTCGTCGGGGTCGGCGTGGACGTGGTGGACGTGGCGCGGCTGGCGCGCGTCCTGGACCGGACCCCGGGAGTGGCCGAACGCGTCTTCGGCGACGCCGAGCGCGCGTACGCCGCGGCCGCCGTCGCGGAGGTGCGGGCGCGGCGGCTGGCGGCGCGGTTCGCGGCGAAGGAGGCGGCGGCGAAGGCGCTCGGCGCGCCGCGCGTCGTGCGGTGGCGCGAGATCGAGGTCGTGGCGTCCGACGGCGGGCGCCCGGCGCTGCGAGTGACCGGGCGGACGGCCGAGGCCGCGGCGGCGGCGGGCATCCGGTCGTGGCACGTGTCGCTGACCCACGACGGCGGCGTGGCCGTGGCGGTCGTGGTGGCCGAGTCGTGACGCTCCTGGCCACGGTCGAGCGGGTGCGCGAGGCGGAACGCGCCTCCGGCCTGCCGGAGGGCGTGCTCATCGACCGCGCGTCGACCGCCGTCGCGCGCCGGGCGGCGGCGATGCTCGGCCGCGTCTACGGCGCCCGGCTGCTCGTCGTCGCCGGCCCCGGCCACAACGGCGCCGACGCCCTCTGGGCGGCCGCGAAGCTCGCCGACCGTGGCGCGAGCGCCGACATCGTGCTGCCCCTCGGCGAGCCGCGGGACGAGCACGGGACGGCGCCGTTGCGGCGGCTGCTGCGGGCACCGCGGACCGCGCGGCGGCAGGAGTGGCTGCGTCACTACGACCTGATCCTCGACGGCGTGCTCGGCACCGGCGCGCGGCTGTGGGACGGCGAGCCGCCGGGGTGGACGGACGCGTTCGCGGGCGCGCCGGTGCTCGCGGTGGACGTGCCGTCGGGTGTCGACGCGACGACCGGGCAGGCGGCGCCGGGGGCGGTGCGGGCGGACGTGACGGTGACGTTCGGGGCGGCGAAGACCGGCCTCTACCTCGGTGCCGGCGCGGCGCACGCGGGCCTGGTCGAGGTCGCGCCGATCGGGCTCTCGCTGGCGGGGCCGGACGGCGTGGCGGTGCTGGTGGGGGACCCGCCGACGATCGCGACGCTGACCGACGCGGGGCTCGCGTCGATCGCGCTGCGGCCGCCGGGGCACGAGGCGGACAAGTACCGGCGCGGCGTCGTCGGCGTCGTCGCCGGCAGCGAGGCGTACCCGGGCGCGGCGGCGCTCGCCTGCCGCGGGGCGCAGCGCGCCGGCTGCGGCTACGTCCGCCTGGTCGCGCCGCGCGCGGTCGCCGACGCGGTGCGGGCGGCGTACCCGGAGGTGGTCGCGACCGAGCGCGGCGGCGACCTGCCGAAGGCGGACGTGTGGGTCGTCGGGCCCGGCCTCGGCGACGACGCGGACGCGGTGCGCGCGGTGCTCGCCACCGGCCGGCCGGTCGTGGTCGACGCGGACGCGATCGCGCTCGTGGACCGGGCGGCGTTGCGGCCGGACGTGGTGCTGACGCCGCACACCGGCGAGTTCGAACGCCTCATCGGCGTCGCCCGCGCGGACGCCGAGCGGGACCGGCTCGGGGTGACGCGACGGGCCGCCGCCGAGCTCGGCTGCACGGTGCTGCTCAAGGGCACGACGACGGTCGTCGTGGGCGCCGACGGCGCCGCGTACGTGAACCCGACCGGCACGCCGTGGCTCGGCACGGCCGGCACGGGCGACGTGCTGAGCGGGGTGGTGGCGGCGTTCCTGACGCGGGTGCCGCCCGCGCTCGCGGCGGCGTCCGCCGCCTGGCTGCACGGGCTGGCCGGGCGGCTCGCGGCGGGGTCGCCGGGCGCGGCCGTGACGGCGCTCGACGTGGCGGAGTCGTTGCCGGCGGCGGCGCGGATAGCGTTGGCCCCGTGACGGTGCGCGCGGAGGCGGTGGTCGACCTCGACGCGGTCGCGCACAACGTCTCGGTGCTGAAGCGCGCGGCCGGCGGGGCCGAGGTGCTCGCCGCGGTGAAGGCGGACGCGTACGGCCACGGCGCCGCGGTGGTCGCGAAGACCGTCCTCGACGCGGGCGCGACCTGGCTCGGCGTGGTGCTGGTCGAGGAGGGCGTCGCGCTGCGCAACGCCGGCATCGACGCGCCCGTGCTCGTGATGATGGAGCCGCCGCCGGGGGCGGCCGCCGCGGCGAAGGCGTTCGACCTCGACCTCGGCGTCGGGTCGCTCGACCGGCTCGCCGAGGCGGTCACCTGCGGGACGCGCGTGCACCTCAAGGCCGACACCGGGCTGTCCCGCGGCGGCGCGCTCGACTTCCCCGCGCTCGCCGAGGCGGCCGCGAAGGCGGAGGCCGACGGCAACCTCGAGGTCGTCGGCGTGTGGAGCCACCTGGCCTGTGCCGACGCCGTCGGCCACCCGGCCAACGCCGCGCAGGTCGCACGCTTCGAGGACGCGCTGCGGGTCGCCGCGGCGGCCGGGCTGCGGCCGCGGCTGCGGCACCTCGCCAACAGCGCCGCGACGCTGACCATGCCCGAGGCGCGGTACGACCTGGTCCGGCCCGGCATCGCCGTCTACGGGCTGTCGCCGGTGGCCGGTGAGACGTTCGGGCTGCGGCCGGCGATGACGCTGCGGGCGCGGGTCGCGATGACCAAGCGGGTGCCGGCCGGCACCGGGGTGTCGTACGGCCACCGGTACGTGACGCCGGCCGAGACGACGTTGGCGCTGGTGCCGATCGGGTACGGCGACGGCGTGCCCCGCCACGCCACCAACACCGCCGACGTGTGGCTGCGCGGCGCGCGGCGGCGGATCAGCGGGACCGTGTGCATGGACCAGTTCGTGGTCGACTGCGGCGACGACGCGGTGGAGGTGGGCGACGAGGTGGTGCTGTTCGGGCCGGGCGAGGCCGGCGAGCCGACCGCGCAGGACTGGGCGGACGCGCTGGGCACGATCTCGTACGAGATCGTCACGCGCATCGCGCCGCGCGTGCCGCGGAAGTACGTGCCGTGAGGGGGCGTCGCGCGGGCGTCCTCGGCGGCGTCGCGGGCGCCGTCGCGGCGGGCGTCGCGGCCGGGGTCGCGCTGGAACGCCTCGCCGTCGGGCGCGACCGGCTGCGCCCCGACCCGGAGGCGCGGGAGCCGTACGGGAAGCTGCCGGGGCGGGCGTTCGAGGTGACGCTGCCGGACGGCGTGCGGCTGCACTGCGAGGAGACCGGCGGCGGGCCGCTGACGGTGGTGTTCGTGCACGGCTTCGCGCTCAACTCCGTCTCCTGGCACTACCAGCGGCGCGACCTCGCCGACGTCGCGCGGCTGGTGTTCTACGACCAGCGCTGCCACGGCCGGTCGTCGCGCGGGCACGACGAGGACTGCACGTTGCGGCAGCTCGGCCTCGACCTCGCGCACCTGCTGGACGAGGTGGCGCCGCGCGGCCCGGTCGTCCTCGCCGGCCACTCGATGGGCGGCATGACGATCATGGCGCTGGCGAAGGAGCGGCCCGAACTGTTCGGCCCGCGCGTCGTGGCGGTGGCGCTGCTCGCGACCTCCGCCGGCGGCGTCGCCGAGGCGCTGGTGCCGATCCCGCAACGCGCCGCCGACCTGCTGACCTCGCGGGTGCTGCCGCGCGTGCACCGCGTCGCGGGCGCGTCGGTGTTCGCGCGCGGGCGGCGAGCGGGCAGCGACCTGAACTTCCTGTTCACCCGGTCGTGGGGGTTCGGCGACAACCCCAGCCCGGCGCAGGTCGAGCTGGTCGAGCGCATGGTGTCGTCCACGCCGCTCGACGTGCTGACGGCGTTCGTGCCGACGTTCGTCGAGCACGACCTCTACGGCGGGCTGCCCGCACTCGCGGACGTGCCGGTGCTCGTCGTCGGCGGCACCCGCGACAAGGTGACGAAGTTCGGGCACAGCGAGGAGATCGCGCGGCGGCTGCCGCACGCGCAGTTCGTCGCGCTCACCGGCGCGGGCCACCTGCTGATCGTGGAGCGGGCGCCGCTGGTCAACCTGCACCTGCGCGCGTTCCTCCGCCGCGCCGCCCGTGCCACGGCCGGGGCGAAGGGTGCCTGACGGCGCCACGCTCGTCCGCGCCGCCGCCGACGCGGCGCCAGACTGGGCGGCGTTGCGGGCGGCCGCCTCCGGCTGCGTCGCCTGCCCGCTCGCGGCCGGCCGGACGCAGGTGGTGTTCGCCGACGGCGAGGCGCCGGCCGACGTGATGTTCGTCGGCGAGGCGCCGGGCTTCCACGAGGACCGGCAGGGCGTGCCGTTCGTCGGCGTCTCCGGGCAGCTCCTCACCCGGCTGCTGTCCGAGGTCGGGATCGAGCGCTCCCAGGTCGTCATCGCCAACGTCCTCAAGTGCCGGCCGCCCGCCAACCGCGACCCGCTGCCGCTGGAGGTCGACACCTGCAAGGGCTGGCTGCGTCGGCAGGTGCACCTGGTGGACCCGGCCGTCATCTGCACGCTCGGCAACTTCGCCACCCGCTGGGCGCTCGGCCCGTCGGTGTCGATCACGCGGGTGCGCGGGCAGCGGTTCACCGTCTCCGGCAAGACCGTGGTGCCGACGTTCCACCCGTCGGCGGCGCTGCGGTCCGGCCCGGAGGGCGCGCAGATGCGGGCGCTGCGTTCGGACATGGCGACGCTCGCGGAGGTGGTGCGTGCGCGTACCGGAGCCTGAGGACATGCGCACGCTCGGCGCGTCGCTCGGCGCGGTCGCGCGGCCCGGCGACCTGATCGTGCTGACCGGCCCGCTCGGCGCCGGCAAGACCGTGCTCGCCCAGGGCATCGCGCGCGGCCTCGGCGTGACCGAGCGCGTGACGTCGCCGACGTTCGTCATCGCGCACGTGCACCGCGACGGGCGGCTGCCGTTCGTGCACGTCGACGCGTACCGGCTCTCCTCCGTCGCCGAGGTGGACGACCTCGACCTGGACGCGTCGCTGGCCGAGTCGGTGACCGCTGTCGAGTGGGGGAGCGGGCTGGTCGAGGGGCTCGCCGACGCCTGGCTCGAGGTGCGCATCGACCGCCACGACGACGACACGCGGACGGTGACGCTGGAGCCGCACGGCGGCGACTGGGCGGAGCGGCTGCCGGGGTGAGGCTGCGGTGGCTGGCCCGCGCGGAGTACGTCGGCGTCGGCGCGTGGCTCGGGCTGATGCCGTCGCTCGCCGCCGGCGGGCTGTTCGAGCCGGCCTGGCCGTACGTCGCCGTCCCCCTCGCCGGCCTCGGCGCCTGGCGCGGCGCCACGGTGCGGGTGCGCGAGACGCCGGAGGGGCTGGTCGTGCGCAACGTGCTGCGGACCTTCCGCGTCCCCTGGTCGGACATCGAGGACGTGCGGTGGGACGGGTCGTTCACGGTGCCGCGCGGGTTCGTGGCGCCCGGGCTGCGGGTGCCCTGGCGCGACCGCCCGATCTCCGTGCTGGCGCTCGCCTGCTGGGGCCGGCCGGCCCGGGCGGACGCCGCGACCGCGCGCGGCTGGCTCGGCCGCCGCCGCTGACCCCGCAAACCCGGCGCAAACGGACGCCCGGCCGGGGTGTGCGCGCCCCCGCGCGAGGAAGCACAATCACCGCCATGGCCAGCCTCTCGATCGCGTCGATCCTCGCCGAGTCCGCCGTCCGCCACGCCGGCCGCACCGCCGTCGTCATGGGCGAGCAACGGATCACCTACGACGCGCTCTGGGCGGACGCGCTGCGCTACGCCGCCGCCCTCCGCGACGAGCACGGCGTCGGCCCCGGCGACAAGGTCGGCGTGCTGGTCCCGAACGTCCCCGACTTCCCGCGCACCTACTACGCGGTCCTCGCGCTCGGCGCGGTCGTCGTGCCGGTGCACGCGCTGCTGCGCGCCGAGGAGATCGCGTACGTGCTCGGCGACTCCGGCGCGACGCTGCTCGTCTGCCACGAGGCGTTGCAGGGCGAGGGCGCGAAGGGCGCCGAGCTCGCCGACGTCCCGGTCGTCGCGCCGTCCGCGCTCGCGGGCGGCACCGCGACGCTGGACACGTACGTGCCGCGCGACCCCGCCGACGACGCGGTGATCCTCTACACGAGCGGCACCACCGGGAAGCCGAAGGGCGCCGTGCTGTCGCACCTCAACGTCGTCATGAACGTCACCATCTCGGCGTACGACGTCATCGGCCTGCGCGCGGACGACGTGATCCTCGGCTGCCTGCCGCTGTTCCACTCGTTCGGCCAGACCTGCGCGATGAACTCCGGCTTCCGCGCCGGCGCCGCGCTGGTGCTGATGCCGCGGTTCGAGGGGCCGGCCGCGATGGACGCGATCGAGGCGTACGGCGTCACCGTGTTCATGGGCGTGCCGACGATGTACATCGCGCTGCTCGACACGGCGCGCACCGACGAGCGCCGGCCGGCGCTGCGCATCGCCGTCTCCGGCGGCGCCAGCCTGCCGGTGGCGGTCATGGACCGGTGGCGGGAGACGTTCGGGTCGGAGATCTACGAGGGGTACGGCCTGTCCGAGACCAGCCCGGTCGCGACGTTCAACCACGAGTCGGTGGGCCGCAAGCCGGGCACCGTCGGCACGCCGATCTGGGGCGTCGACGTCGAGATCGCGAGAGCGGACGTCGAGGACCGGATCGAGCTCGTCGGCACCGGCGAGATCGGCGAGGTCGTCATCCGCGGGCACAACGTGTTCACCGGCTACCTGAACAACGACGAGGCCACGCGCAACGCGATCGTCGACGGGTGGTTCCGCAGCGGCGACCTCGGCACGAAGGACGCCGACGGGTTCGTCGCGATCGTGGACCGGAAGAAGGACATGGTCCTCCGCGGCGGCTTCAACGTGTACCCGCGCGAGGTGGAGGAGGTCCTGCTGCGGCACCCCGCGGTGGGGCAGGTCGCGGTCATCGCGCTGCCGGACGAGACGCACGGCGAGGAGGTCTGCGCCGTGGTGGTCCGGTCGCCGGAGGGGGCCGACGTGACGGAGGGGGAGATCGTCGAATGGGCGAGGGGTCAGATGGCGGCGCACAAGTACCCGCGGGTCGTGCGCTTCGTGGACGCGTTCCCGCTGGGGCCGAGCGGCAAGGTGCTGAAGCGGGAGCTGGTCGCGCGCTTCGCGGAGGGGTGACCGAGCGGTACTCCGACGCCGAGGCGCGGCTGCGCGCCACCTGGAAGGCCGCGGTGTTGTTCGCGGTCCCGGGCTTCCTGCTCGGCGCGCTGGTGACCGGCGAGCAGGTGGGCGGGCTGGTGCTCGCGCTCCCGTTCGCGGTCGTGGGGCTGGTGCGGGGCGCGCGGATCCGGGTCGACGCGGACGACCGCGGCCTGGTCGTGCGCAACGTGTTCCGCACGCACACCGTCGCCTGGCACGAGGTCACGGGCTTCGAGGCGCGGTCCTCGATGCTGGTGCGCAGCAAGTACCGGACCGCCGTCTGCCCCGTCGCCGTCACCCGCGGCGGCCGCGTCGTCCTGCTCGCCATGCCCCTGGAGTGGGGCGGGTGTTCCGCCGGCCGCGAGTGGACCAGGAGCACGTCGACGCGGTCGCCGCGTGGGAGCGGACGTACCTGCGGCCGGGGGTGGCGGCGTGACGACCGAGCGGTACACCGACACCTGGGCGCGGGTGACCGCCGCGCTGAACCTGGCTCTCCTGCTGGGCGTGACCGGCTTCCTCGCCGGGCAGCCGTTCGGCGCCGCCCGCCCGGTCGCGGTCCTCTGCGGCGTGGCCGGGCTGGTGCGGGGCGCGCGGATCGCGGTCGAGGCCGACGCCACCGGCCTCACCGTCACCAACGTCCTGCGCACCCGCACCGTGCGCTGGGCCGACATCGAGCGCTTCGACGTCCGCCCCGCCTACGTGCTCTACAGCCGGTACCGGTTCCCGCGCTGCCCGGTCGCCGTCACCCGCGGCCACGGCCGGCCGGTCCTGCTGGCGATGCCGGTGGTGTGGCAGGAGTGGCTGTTCCGGCCGCGCGTCGACCCGGGCTACGTCAGGGTCGTCGAGCGGTGGGAACACACCTACCTGCGCCGCCCGGCCGAGGGCGGAGCCGCGGGACGCCGGGTCGCGTAGGACCGGTGCGGTACGCCCGGCGCGGTTCCGCGGCACCGCCGACCGCGTCGTAGGGTCGACCCGTGCTGCTGCTCGCGTTCGACACGTCGACGCCCGCCGTCACCGTCGCGGCGTCGACCGGCGAGGCGCGCACCGTCGTCGCGCGGAACCGCCACGGCGAGCTGCTCGCGCCGCTCGTCGCCGAGGTGCTCGCCGGTCGCCGCCCGGACGGGATCGTCGTCGGCCTCGGCCCCGGACCGTTCACCGGGCTGCGCGTCGGCATCGTGACGGCGAAGGCGATGGGCCACGCGCTCGGCGTGCCCGTGCACGGCGCCTGCTCGCTCGACGCGCTGCTCGTCCCTGGCGGCGCGGTCGCGACCGACGCGCGGCGCCGCGAGGTGTACTGGCGGACGGCGGCGACGGAGCCGGCGGTCGGCCGCCCCGGCGACGTCGCCGCGGCGCTGCGCGAGGCGGGCGTGTCGATGGTCGCGGGCGAGGGGCCGCGGCTGTACCCGGAGGCGTTCGCCGGCTTCGAGCTCCGCGACGAGTACCCCGACGCGCGGCGGCTGCTCGACGCGCCGCGCTCGGCCGACCTCACGCCGTTGTACCTGCGGCGCCCGGACGCGACGCCGCCCGGGCCGCGCAAGCGGGTGACGGCGTGACGGCGTTGCGGCCCATGCGGTGGTGGGACATCGAGCCGGTGGTGGCGCTGGAGGACGCGCTGTTCGACGACGCGTGGAACGCCGAGATGTTCTGGGACGAGCTCGCCCAAGGGGAGACGCGGACCTACGTCGTCGCGACCGACGGCGACGGCGTCGTCGGCTACGCCGGGCTCGCCGCCATGCCGGACGAGGCCTACGTGCAGACGATCGGCGTCGCGCCCTCGCACCAACGCCGCGGCATCGGGTCGGTGCTGCTGCGCGCGCTGCTCGACGACGCCCGCGACCGCGGCCTCGGCCGCGTCGGCCTCGAGGTCCGCGTCGACAACGCGCCCGCCATCGCGATGTACGAACGCTTCGGCTTCCGCGGCATCGCCGTGCGCAAGCGGTACTACCAGCCGTCGGGCACCGACGCGTTGGTGATGGTGACGGCATGACCGAGCCGCTCGTCCTCGGCATCGAGACCTCCTGCGACGAGACCGGTGTCGGCATCGTCCGCGGGCAGACGCTGCTCGCCGACGCGATCGCGTCGCAGGTGGACGAGCACGCGCGGTTCGGCGGCGTCGTGCCGGAGGTCGCGTCGCGGGCGCACCTCGAGGCCATGGTGCCGACCGTCGACCGCGCGCTCGCCACGGCCGGCGTGACGTTGCGCGACATCGACGCGATCGCCGTCACCACCGGCCCCGGCCTGGCCGGGGCGCTGCTCGTCGGCGTCGCCGCCGCCAAGGCGTACGCGCTCTCGCTCGGCGTGCCGCTCGTCGGTGTCAACCACCTCGCCGCGCACGTCGCCGTCGACGTGCTGGAGCACGGCCCGCTGCCCGACCCGTGCGTCGCGCTGCTCGTCAGCGGCGGCCACTCGTCGCTGCTGCTCGTGCCCGACGTCACCGACGTCCGCCCGCTCGGCGCGACCGTGGACGACGCGGCGGGGGAGGCCTTCGACAAGGTCGCGCGCGTGCTCGGCCTGCCGTTCCCCGGTGGGCCGCACGTCGACCGCGCCGCCCGCGACGGCGACCCGGCCGCCATCGACTTCCCGCGCGGCAAGCCGGAGGGCGCGTACGACTTCTCGTTCTCCGGCCTCAAGACGGCGGTCGCGCGCTGGGTCGAGGCGCGTTCGGAGATCCCCGTCAACGACGTGGCCGCGTCGTTCCAGGAAGCCGTCGTCGACGTGCTCGTGACCAAGGCGGTCGCCGCCTGCCGCGACCACGGCGTCGGCCACCTGCTCATCGGCGGCGGCGTCGCCGCCAACTCCCGCCTCCGCGCCGTCGCCGCCGCCCGGTGCGAGGCCGCGGGCATCGTGCTGCGGGTGCCGCGGCCCGGCCTCTGCACCGACAACGGCGCCATGGTCGCCGCGCTCGGCGCCGACCTCGTCGGCCGCGGCGTCGCGACGCCGCTCGACGTCGCCGCCGACCCGTCGCTGCCGCTCGTCGCGCCGTGATCACCCGGATGTGGGAGGCGCGGGCGGTGCCCGGGCGGGCGGCCGACCTGGCCGCGTGGGCGGCCGCCACGCAGCTCCCGCCCGGCGCCGGCGGGCTGCTCGGCGGGCGCGCGTACCTCTCGCTCGACGGCCCCGACCGGGTGGTGGTCATCGCCGACTGGCGGGACGAGGCGGCGCTGGCGGCGTTCGCCGGTCCCGGGTGGCGGACCGCGGCGCCGGTGGACGCCGCGGGGGAGGCGCTGCTGGCCGGTCCGGCTCGCGTCTGGCACTTCGTTCCACAGGCCGTTGGAACCGTCCACGGATAGCGCGAACCCCTCCCGGCGGAACGGGCTCCCCCTACTACCGTTCATTCTGTCGTAGGCCGTCCTGTCCCCGAGGGAGCCCCGCCCCGTGCCCCGCCCGTTCCGCCTCGTGCCGCTGCTCGCGGTGCTGCTGGCCGCGTTCGCGCTGCCCGCCACCACCGGCGTGGCTGCGGCCTGCGCGGGTGCCGTCGCGCGGGCCGACGGGTGGACCGAGACCGCGCCCAGCCGCGAGCCGGTCGTGTCGTACGCCGTCGCCGCGACCGCCCCGGACACGATCTACGCCACCGACGGCACCGGCGTGTATGCCACCCACGACGGCGGCTGCGCCTGGCGCGAGGTGCTCGGCGGCGCCGAGCCGCTCCCGCTCGGCGTCGTGACGCGGCGCCCGGTCGCCGTCGCGGTGTCGTTCCCCCGCGAGGTCACGGTCGCCTGGGTCGCGTCCACCGTCACCGTCGCCGGCGCGCCGCACCCCGAGGTGCTCGTCAGCGACACCACGAAGGACGCGTTCGGCCACGTCGCCGGCGGCCTCCAGGCCGGCGGCACCGACGGCGTCCTCCCCGCCACCGGCAACGCCGTCGCGATCGTCGCCGGCACCGAGCCGGACTACGCGTACCTGCTCGTCGACGAGGCCACCGGCCGCCGCCTCTACGCCACCACCGACCGCGGCGTCTCCTGGCTGCCGCGCGGCCTGCTCTCCGGCGCCGGTGCCGGCGCCGTCCGCGGCCTCGCCGCTGACTCCGTCACCGGCAACGTCGTCTGGGGCTGGGGCGACACGCTCGTGCGCTCCGCCGACGGCGGCGAGACGTTCGAGCCGGTCGCCGGCGCCCCGGAGGGGCCGTTCGCCGACGTCGCCGTCGCGCAGTCGCCGAAGGGCGCGCGCGTCGAGGCGCTCACCACCGCCGGCCGGCTGTGGCGCAGCGACGACGGCGGCCGCACCTGGTCCGTGTCCGGCTCCGACCCGGGTGGAGCGGCATCCGTCGCGGCCGCGCCCGTCGTCGACGTCGCCGCGATCAGCGGCCCCGGCTACGTCAGCGTCCTCGCCAGCGTGTTCGGCGCGCTCTGGTACCCGATCGGGCCCGGCGGCTCCGGCGCCGCCGACGTGACGCTCGCGCGGTTCCCGACCGGCGACGTCCGCGTCGCCGTCCGCACCGGCGCCGCGCTGCTCCGCCAGGACTTCCCCGTCGAGACCGGCGACCCGGGGCTCGGCGGCGGCCGGCCGTCGTCCCGCGTGACGCTGCTGCGCGGTGCGCGTCGCATCCCGCTCCACCCGGCGCTCGTGCCCGGCACCGAGACCGTGCGGCTGGCGCCCGGCGAGAGCCGCACCGTGCCGTACCGGCTCGAGCTGCCGCCGACGCCCACGCCGGTCGACGTGTTCTTCCAGGTCGACACCACCGGCTCGATGCAGCCGGTCATCGACGCGTTGCGGCAGGCGCTCGCCCGGATCGTCAACGACCTGACCACCGCCGGGATCGAGGCCCACTTCGGCGTGGGGTCGTTCAAGGACTACCCGAGTACCTCGGAGCCCCGCGACTACCCGTACCAGCTCTTCCGCGAGATCGGCCCGGTCGACCAGGACCTCCAGCTCGCGCTGCAACGCCTCCAGGAGGGTGGCGGCGGCGACGAGGCGGAGTCGCAGTTCGAGGCGATCTACGAGTCGGTGCACGACGCGGCCGGGCTGAAGTCGTTCCTCGACGAGCCCGAGGGCGACACGCTCTGGCGCCCGGGTGCGTTGCGCATCGAGGTCGTCGCGACGGATCAGTCGTCGCACGTCGGCGACGGCGCCTCCTACCCAGGGGCGTCGTACGAGGACGCGCTCAACGGCCTGCTGCGCGCGCACGTGCGCACCGTCGGCATCGCGGCCGGCCCCAACGCGCGGACCGACCTCAGCACGCACGCCCAGGACACCGGCTCCCTCGCGCCCCCCGGCGGCATCGACTGCGACGCGGACGGCGACATCGACGTCAAGGAGGGGCAGCCGCTCGTCTGCGACTTCGCCCCGGGTCTCGGCACCAACGTGCCCACCGGCACGCCCGTGCCGATCCTCGACCCGTCCGGCGCGCGCGGCCTCAGCGGCGCGATCGTCGCGATGGTCCGCGCCCAGCACGACCCGCAGACCGTGCGGCTGTCGTCGTCCGAGCCGGGCGTCGCGGCCGTCGTCGACGGCGTGCACCGCGGGGTCGACGTCAAGGTGCCGAACGCCGTCGAGGACGCCGTGCGCTTCACCTGCACGCGCGCCTACTACGGCCGCACCACCGACGTCCGGCTCCCCGCGTACGTCGGCGGCCGCCTCGTCGCCGAGGGCACCGCGCGCGTCGCCTGCGGCGCCCCCGGCGTCCCGCCCCCGCCGCCCGCGCCGCGCCGCGTGGAGGAGTTCGTGCCGGTGCCGCCGCGCAACGCCCCGCTCCCGGCGCTGGCCGTGCCCGCCCCCGCCCCGCCGGCGCCGGTCCACAACCTCAACCCGAACACCAACCCCAACGCCCAGCTCAACAGCAACGTCACCACCCAGACCGGCGTCGCCGGCGAGGAGCAGCAGCAGCCCCAGCTCGCCCTCGCCGCCGACCACGGCGCCCCGCAGCTCGGCCTGGACGAAGAGCTCGCCATGTCCGCCCGCACCACCCCACCCCCACCCCTCCTGCCAGCCGCGGCCGCCGCCCTGACGGCCGCCGCCGCCTACGAAGCCCGCCGCCGCACCCGCACCACCCCCGCCCGCGCCCGCTGAACACGTCGCGGCTCACGGGCACCTGGGACCGCTGCGGCCGACTAAAGCGCCGCAGGCGCCCTAGGCCGCAGTGGTCCCAGGTGCCCGCGAACCGAGCCGTGTTGACTCCACTCGCCCTGTCGCCCTAATGTCGAGGTTGGCACTCGGGACCTTCGAGTGCTAAGCGCGACCAGGCGCCCGACCCCCGCGACGGCGGGCCGCCGGCCGAGCGCCACCACGTTCACGCGACCACAGGAGGGCCAGGCAGACATGCCGACCGCCACCAAGGTAAACATCCGCCCGCTCGAGGACCGCATCGTCGTCCAGGCCAACGAGGCCGAGACCACGACCGCGTCCGGCATCGTCATCCCGGACACCGCCAAGGAGAAGCCGCAGGAGGGCACGGTCATCGCCGTGGGCCCCGGCCGCTTCGAGGACGGCCAGCGCGTGCCGCTGGACGTCAAGGAGGGCGACACCGTCATCTACAGCAAGTACGGCGGCACCGAGGTCAAGTACGGCGCCGACGAGTACCTCGTGCTGAGCGCGCGCGACGTCCTCGCGATCATCGAGAAGTAGCCACCTCGCCGCCCCGGCACCCGTCGTGCTCGTCGCGACGAGGCCGGGGCGGCGTGCTGAGAGGAAGCCATGTCCAAGATCCTTGAGTTCCACTCGGACGCGCGGGACTCGTTGCAGCGCGGCGTCGACAAGCTCGCCGACGCGGTGAAGGTGACGCTCGGCCCGCGCGGCCGCAACGTCGTCATCGACAAGAAGTGGGGCGCCCCCACGATCACGAACGACGGCGTGACGATCGCGCGCGAGGTCGAGCTGGACGACCCGTACGAGAACATGGGCGCGCAGCTCGCCAAGGAGGTCGCCACCAAGACGAACGACGTCGCGGGTGACGGCACCACGACCGCGACGGTGCTGGCTCAGGCGATGGTCCGCGAGGGCCTGCGCAACGTCGCCGCCGGTGCGTCGCCGCTGTCCCTCAAGAAGGGCATCGAGGCGGCGGTGGCGCGGGTCAGCGAGGTGCTGCTGGAGAGCGCGCGCGAGGTCGAGTCGCAGGAGGAGATCGCGCAGGTCGCGTCCATCTCGGCGCAGGACCCGGCGATCGGCGAGCTGATCGCCGAGGCGATGAGCAAGGTCGGCAAGGACGGTGTGATCACCGTCGAGGAGTCGAACACGATGGGCCTCGAGCTGGAGTTCACCGAGGGCCTCCAGTTCGACAAGGGCTACATCTCGCCGTACTTCGTCACCGACGCGGAGGCGATGGAGGCGACGTTCGACGACCCGTACATCCTCATCGCGAACTCCAAGATCTCCGCGATCCACGAGCTGCTGCCGTTGCTGGAGAAGGTTCTGCAGACCGGCAAGCCGCTGCTCATCGTGGCCGAGGACGTCGAGGGCGAGGCCCTGTCGACGATGGTCGTGAACAAGATCCGCGGCACGCTCAACGCGTGCGCGGTGAAGGCGCCGGGCTTCGGGGACCGCCGCAAGGCGATGCTCGAGGACATGGCGATCCTCACGGGCGGCCAGGTGGTCAGCGCCGAGGTCGGCCTCAAGCTCGACACGATCGGCCTGGAGCTGCTCGGCCGGGCGCGCAAGGTGACCGTCACGAAGGACACCACGACGATCGTCGACGGCGCGGGCGCGGCGGAGGACATCAAGGGCCGGATCGGCCAGATCAAGGCGGAGATCGACAAGAGCGACTCCGACTGGGACCGCGAGAAGCTCCAGGAGCGGCTGGCCAAGCTGGCGGGCGGCGTGGGTGTGATCCGCGTCGGCGCGGCCACCGAGGTCGAGCTCAAGGAGAAGAAGCACCGTCTCGAGGACGCCATCTCGGCGACCCGCGCGGCGGTCGAGGAGGGCATCGTCGCGGGTGGCGGCACCGCGCTCGTCATGGCGGCGGCCGGCCTCGACAAGCTCGACCTGTCGGGCGACGAGGCGACCGGCGCGGCGATCGTGCGCAAGTCGCTGGACGAGCCGCTGCGGTGGATCGCGCAGAACGCCGGCCACGAGGGGTACGTCGTCGTCAGCCGCGTCCGCGAGCTGCCCGCCGGCCACGGCCTCAACGCCGCCACCGGCGAGTACGTCGACCTGCTCGCGGCGGGCGTCGTCGACCCGGTCAAGGTCACCCGCAGCGCCGTCCAGAACGCCGCCTCCATCGCGGCGATGCTGCTCACGACCGAGACGCTGGTCGCGGAGAAGCCGCAGCCCGAGGAGGGCGCGCCGGCGACGCCGACGCACGGCCACGGCCACAGCCACGGCCCGGGCGGCATGCACTACTAGAACGGCACGAATCACGACGGAGGACCCGGGACCGGAAGAATCGGCCCGGGTCCTCCGCCGTTCGCACTAGAAATGGTGGTCCGTTCGCCGTGGGGTGACCGCCATTGGTCATCATTTTCGGGAAAGCGCTGGACAACGCTCCGGAAACGGGGCCACTGTCCGCGCTGTGCGGGGGATCACGGGGCGGATCAGTGTCGTGCTGCTGCTGGTCGCGGCGGCGACGGTGTCGGGCGCCGGGCCCGCGCAGGCACTGGCCTGCGACGCCGAGCAGGTGAAGATGGTGCAGACCGGCCGGAACACGTACGGCAGCATGGGCACCCTCTACGCGTACAACCGGACCATCGCGTGGTGCGGGACGTCCGGGAACTCGGTGTTCTGGGCGCTCGGCGGCGGCTTCATGGACATGGTCGAGATCGGCACGCGGCAATCCGGAACCATGCCCGGCGTGTTCGCGATCTTCGTGGAGTACTCGATCTACCCGGCGCCGCTCGTCTACCACGACTCGGACGAGCTGTCGGGCACGACGTACGCGAACGGACAATGGGTTTCGTTCAATGCGACGAACCTCACCGGCACGTCATACGAGCTGAAGACGCAGTATGCGCTCGGGTCGTCCCAGACCGGGTGGACGACGTTCTACACGACCCCCTACGCGGCCGCGAACTACGGCCTCCCGATGAGCGAGGTGGCGCGGTACGGCAACACCGACGCGAGCATCCACGCGATCGGCCTGAAGTACCGGCCCGTCACCGGCGGCTGGCTCGGCTGGGACTCCCTCACCTGCGCGGAGCCGCGACTGAACACGATTCCCGACTGGGACGCGACGAAGTACTCGAACACCGAGTGGGCGACGACGTACGCGCCGCCGCGGGCGGGGGACTGCTGATGAACCGCATCGTGCCGCTGATGGCCGTTCTGCTGCTGACCGGTTCCTGCGCCGCCGCGGGCGACGCGGTGCGGGCGGAGAAGGGCGCAGTGCGGCCACCGGCGCGTCCCGCGATCGACTGGGACCATCCACTGGCCGCCGCGATCCGCACCGACCGGGCGCACGCCCGCACCGCGGGGCACCTGCGCTTCGTGCCGGTGGTCCCGCAGTTCGCGGCGGCCGAACGCGCGGTCGAGGTGACCGACCCGGCGGTCGACGACGGGCAGCACGGCTCGGTGGCGTTCGTGTACGACCTGCCGCCGTCGGACGCGTTCCCCGCCGGCGGCCGGGTGGTCGTGGTCGAGGGTCCGACGGACACGACCGAGGCCGACATCCCGCGTATCGTCGCCTCCAACGGCGCCGAGCACTTCCACGAGGTCACGGTTGGCGGGCGCCAGGCGCTGCTCATCGAGGCGGACGGCATCGGGCGTGTACGGATCTTCCGGAACGGCATCGTCATCGACGTCACGGGTCCGGCGGTCTCGCCGGAGGCGGTCGTTGCCCTGGCCGATGCGATCGGCTGACCCGCTGGCGGTGGCCGCGCTGATCCTCGGCCTGCTGGCGCTCCCGGCCTGCACCCGGCACGCGGCGCGGGTCGACGACACCACCGCGACCTGCCGCTCCGCCTTCCCGGGCAAGACGGTCGTCGGGGCCTACCCCACGACCGTGGGCTCGGTGCGCGAGCGGTCGGTTGGTCCGGGGCGGCGCCCGGCGGCGGGCGCCTGGCCGGGCAGGGGAGCCGCGGACGCCGCGGCCTGGTGCTACGTCGGCGGGGACGAGCGGCGTGCGGAGACCGCCGCGGCGGCGGTGCGCGGGGAGGCGCCGGTGGTGTTCGCGAGCGGCGGCATCCTGGTGTCGTCGTCCGGCCCGGCGGTGCCGTGACCGGGGCTGGCGCGGGCGTGCCGGGTCGCTAGGATTCGCGCCGTTCCTCTCCCTACGACAGGAGCCCCCGCATGCGCGCCCCCTGGCTGCCGCCCGTCCTCGCCGTGACGCTCGCGGCGTGCGGCGGGTCCGCCGGCGACTCCGGCGCGGCGCCCGCCCCGACCACCGCCGCGCCGGCGACGACGACCGCGCCCACCGCCGCGGCGGCCACGCCGTCGGCCACGACCGCGGCCGGCCCCGGGCACGCGAAGCTCGCGTTCACCGGCGCGTTCAGCCTCACCGTCGACCGGGACGGCGCGTTCTGCGGCTACTACTACCCGAGCACGCGGAAGGGCGTCGTCTACAGTCTGCGGCCGGCCGCGGGCGAGGCCGGCGGCTGGGACTTCACGGCCAGCGACGACGAGGGCAACGGCCGCGGCATCGCGTACCTGAACACCGCGAACGGCTCGTACGCCGGCGACGCCCGCACCGGCACGATCGCGCTGAGCCTGGACCGCACCAAGGCGACGTTCGACTTCGACGTGCTCAAGGTGGTGGGCCGCACGCCGGTCCACGTCAAGGGCACCATCACCTGCCCGCCGTCGCCGTGAGCCGCCGCCACGCCCGCCGCGCCGGGGCGGCCACCGCCGCCGCGGTGGCGCTCGCGCTGGCCGCCTGCGGGGCCCCGGAGAAGGACTACGCGACCCGCCTGTGCCACAAGATCTTCCCGCACCAGAAGGTGGGTGCCGCCTACCTGACGACGGCGAAGAAGGTGAAGGACCACCCGCCGGCGCCGGACCAGCGCGCCGCGCGCGACGAGTGGAAGGACGTGTCCGACAC
This sequence comes from Mycobacteriales bacterium, assembly GCA_035714365.1. Taxonomy (GTDB): domain Bacteria; phylum Actinomycetota; class Actinomycetes; order BP-191; family BP-191; genus BP-191. The sequence continues at coordinate 26,263 of DASTMB010000080.1, forward strand.
GGCCGCCGCCGCGTGGTGCTGGATGGAGGGCAAGCGCACGGAGTTCACCGGCGCGGCGACGGAGGGCGGGACACCGATCATCTTCCGCACGGGCACGCCCGGCAGCCTGCCGCGCAGCCCGGACGGCCCGTCGTAGCTACGGCGCGATCAGCGCGCCGAGCTCGAAGTGCATCGGGTCGGTGTACGACCAGTCCCCGCCCCAGCGGAACCCCCACCGCTTGAAGATCGCGACGACCCGCGCGTCCATGGTGCCGCGCCCGCCGCGCTGGTTGCTGGCGGCGTCGAGGTCGATCGCGATGCCCCACGTGTGCAGCGAGATCGGGTGCGACGGGTCCCGCTCGATGAAGCGCGGGACATAGCAGCCATCGTAGGAGTGGACCAGGTCGCCGAGCCCGGCGGCCTGCACCTCGGCGAGCGCCGCGCGGAGCTGCGGCAGCATCAGCCGGTGGCAGGTGACCCGGCCGAGGATCGGGACGGTGCCGCTGACGATGTTGCTCGCGACCCAGCGCGCGTCCGGCTCGATGGTGCCGTCGTCGTACCAGCGGTAGGAGAACGCGCCGAACGCCTTCGCCGCCCGCGACCCGGTGAGGAACGCGTACGGCGTCTGCGGCTGCGTGAGCAGGTGGATGGTGACGCCGCCGCCGACGGCGCGGCGGACGGCGGAGGCGAGCGCGGCCGGGTCGCCGGTGCCGGCGGTGAGGACGGCGGCGTTGGGAGCGGGCAGGCCGAGCTCGGCGGCGACCGGGCCGGACACGACGGCGGCGACGCCGGGCAGGCCGGTGATGGCGAGCGCGGCGAGGCGCAGCGAGCGGACACGGCGGCCGCCGACGGCGACCGGCTTGCCGAGCGCGAGGTGGCGGGCCTTCGCGGTGTCGTGGGCGACGACGAGGTCGCCGCGCGCGACCGCGTCCCACACGGCGTTCGCCTCGGCGGTCCCCTGCGGCGCGAACGTCCGGAACGGCGACGGGTCGACGCCGGCGATGCCCACCATGGCGCCGCCGACCTTGACGACCCCCTGCCGGAACGTCGTCACGCCGGCCGGCGCGAGCCCGCGCAGCCGGTGCTCGACGGCGGGGGAGAGCGGCCTGGCGCCGACGACGAGGACGTCGGGGCGGACGCGCTTCTTCAACGGCGCCACCGGGCGCACGACGGCCCCCGCGGGCGCGGCGGACGGGGCGTTGCGGCGGGCGGCGCGGCCGCCGGAGGCGATCGACGCGCCGGGCTCGCCGTTGCAGGCGGTGGCGAGGAGGGCGCAGCCGAGCGCGAGCGCGGCGGTGCGGGCGCGGCGTGCTGCTGGGGTCACGGGGCTTCCTGCGGGGGGACGAACCGGGACGGATCACCAGGGTACGTCGCCGCGCGGGCGCCGTTCCCCCCGGAACAACGCTCGCGCCGGTCGATGGTGACGAGAGCCGCGGCGCGCCGCCGCGGTTCGGGCTAGCTGGCGGCCGCCGGGCGGCGCCCGGCGAGGATGTCGTCGCGCTCGGACTCGGACAGCCCGCCCCAGACGCCGTACGGCTCCCGCGTTCGCAGGGCGTGCGCGGCGCAGGCGTCGACGACCGGGCAGCGGGCGCAGACGGCCTTGGCGGCCGCCTCGCGCGCGGCGCGGCGGGGGCCGCGCTCGTTGTCCGGGTGGAAGAACTGCTCGGTGTCCAGCCCGCGGCACGCGGCCTGGAGCTGCCACTCCCAGAAGTCGGACGTGGGTCCGGGGAGGTGGCGGAGATCGGTCATGGCCAGGGTCCTTCCAGAGGCGGGTTCAGGGCCTGTGAGCAGTGTGAAACTTGTTCAAAACTTGTGCAAGTAACGGTTTGGCTTCATCATCGGACCGTGGCGCCGGAGCCGGACCTTCCCGTCGCCGCCGTCGCCCGGCGGCTCGGCGTCGCGCCCTCGACCTTGCGTTCGTGGGAGCGCCGCTACGGGTTGGGGCCAGCCACTCGTACCCACGGCGCGCACCGCCGATACACGGCGGCCGACGTCGCGGTGCTCGCCCGGATGCGCCGGCTCACGCTGGAGGGCGTCGCGCCGGCCGACGCGGCCCGGATCGCCCTGCGGGAGCCCGCCGCTCCCGCACCCGAGCCAACGCCGCCGCCGGAGCTGGAGTTCCGCGGCGCGAAGGCCGCCGCGCGCGGCCTGGCGCGCGCCGCGCTCGCGCTCGACGCCAACGCCGTCCGCGAGGTGCTGGCGTCCACCGTCGCGTCCGACGGCGTCATCGCCACCTGGGACGGCGTGCTGGCGCCGGTGCTGCGCGCCGTCGGCGACCGCTGGGCCGCGACCGGCGAGGGCGTCGAGGTGGAGCACCTGCTGGCCGAGGTCGCGATCGGCGTGCTGCACGGCGTTCCGGCGCCGGAGGCGGCGCCGACGCGCCCCGTGCTGCTCACCTGCGCGGACGGCGAGGGGCACAGCCTGCCGCTGCACGCCCTCTGCGCCGCCCTGTCCGAGCGGGGCGTCCCCTCCCGCAACCTCGGTGCCGCCCTCCCGCCCGCCGCGCTCTCCGCCGCCGTGCGGCGTACCGGCCCGGCCGCCGTCGTCGTCTACGCGCACCAGCGAGAGCACGCCGTCGCCGGCCTGCTCGCCGGCGTGCCGTCGCTGCGGCCGCGCACGACCGTCCTCGCCGGCGGCGCCGGCTGGGTGCCGGCGACGCTGCCGGAGGGCGTGACGTACGTGCACGACCTCGGCGAGGCCGTCCATCTCGCGCTCGTGGCTACGGGTCTGGGCTGAGAGGTGGTCTCGAATCCCAGCCCTGCTGCGCCACGCCCGGACGACGACCGGCGGCGTTCTCGGCCGGGCCGATAGCCGCTGCTATCGGCCCGACCTGCGGCCTTGCCGGACCGCCGCCCGGCCGCGGCTCGCGACGGGCCGGGATTTGAGACCACCTCTCCCCGCGCCGAATATCCTCCGGACGAACTCTCGGTCGAGGAGGCGGCGTGGCGGACGAGGACCTGGGACAGCTGCTCGCGGCGGGCGAGCGGGCGGCGTTCCACGGACCGCCGGGGAAGGCCGTCGAGTCGCTGAGCCGCGCCATCGAGCTCGCGCACTCGTCCGGCAACCCGGACGCGGCCACGGCGGCGTTGTGGCTGCTCGGCGTCTCGCTCGGCGCCTGCGGCCGTTACGGCACCGCCCTCACCACGCTCACGCCGGTGCTGGAGGCCGGGGAGGCGGCGAGCGGGGGGTCGGCCAGGCTGTTCGGGGCGCTCGCGGGCGCCAGCCTCGGCTCGATCCGCCGCCAGCTCGGCCGGCACGCCGAGGCGCGCGAGGTCGACGAGCGCGGCCTGGAGCTGAGTGAGGGCACCGGGGAGGCGGCGTTCGCCTGCCTGCTCGGCCTCGCCGCCGACTCCGTCGGCCTCAACGACGCCAAGACGGCGCAGGAGAAGGCCGACGCCGCGAGCGAGCTCCTCCCCGAACGCCCCACCGAGTGGTGGCGCCAGCGCGTCCGCCTCGACTGGGTGCGCGCCGAGATCGCGCTGCTCGAGGAGGACCCGGAGACCGCCGTCGACGCCGCCGAGGCGGCCGTCGAGCGGGCCGAACGCGCCCGCGCGCCGCGGCACGTCGCCAAGAGCCTGCTGTTCCAGGGCGTGGCGCAGATCCAGAACGGTGACCTCGACGGCGCCGCGGCGCTGCGCCGGGCGGCGACGCTCGCCGAGGGGCTGGGCGCGTTGCCGCTGGTCTGGCCGTCGCGGGCGCTGCTCGGCGCGCTGCTCGCCGGCGCCGACGAGGCGGAGAGCGACGCGTCGCTCGGCGCGGCGCGGTCGGCGGTGCTGGCGATCGCCGGCGACCTGCCGGACGACCTGCGCGAGGAGTGGCTCGCGCGCGACGAGATCGCGGCGCTGCTCGGGTCGTAGGCCCCGGGCCGCATGGCCTACTCGGACCATTTTCGCCGCGACCCTCCAACGGCGCCCCCTTCGTGCCGATGCCTTGTGCATGACGATCGTGACGGGGGTACCGGAGCGGCTGCGCGCCGTCGCGCCGGCGCGTTCGCCGCACGCGGCGGAGGCACTGGCCGATGTCGAGGCCGAACGCGCGGCCGTGTCGCGCCTGCTGCACGACGAGGTGCTCCAGTCGCTCGTCATGGCCCGCTGGATGGCGGACCGGTCCGGGGACCAGGCCGTCAGCGACGCCGTGCGCGCCGCGATCGGCGAGGCCACCTCGGCCATGTGGGCGTTGAAGCCGCGCACCGAGGACGGCACGCTCGTCCGCGCGCTCGACTCCCTCGCCGACCGTTACGCGCCCGACCGGATCGTCACCGTGCGCGCCGACGGCGTCCCCGACCGCATCGACCCGGCCGCCGCGACCGTGGCCTACCGGGTCGTGCAGTGCGCCGTCGCCTCCTGCCGGGCCGGGACGGTCGACGTCCGGGTCGAGCTGCGTTCCGGCGTCCTCACCGTGCTCGTCTGCGACGACGGGCCCGCGTACGACCACGCCGTCCACGAGCCGGACAGCGAGCTGACCCGCTGGCTCGCCCGCGCCGGCGCCCTCGGCGGCTCCGCCCGCGTCTCCGACTCGCCGACCGGCGGCACCACCATCCGCGTCGAGATCCCCGGCGCCCTCGCGAAGGAACTCCCGTGACCACCGTCCTGATCTGCGACGACCACCGCATCGTCCGCGAAGGGCTGCGGCAGTTCGTCGAGGACGTCCCCGGCGTCGACCACGTCGTCACCGCCGCGAGCGGCGAGGAGGCGCTGGCGCGGTTCGCCGCCGAGCACCCCGACCTGGTGCTCATGGACGTGTCGATGCCCGGCCTCGGCGGCCTCGAGGCCACCCGCCGGCTCATCGCCGCCCACCCCGAGGCGAACGTCGTCATGCTCACCGCGCAGGAGGACCGCGACAACGTCGCCGCCGCCGTCGGCGCCGGCGCGCGCGGCTACCTCGTCAAGGACGTCTCCCGCGAGGAGCTCTGCGCCGCCGTCGCGGGCGCGCTGGCGGGCCGCGACCTGGTGGAGCCGTCGTTGCGCCGGGCGCTGTCCGAACGCTCTGCCCGCGGCGAGGAGCGCGGCGCGCAGCTCACCGAGCGCGAGCTCCAGGTGCTGACCGGCATGAGCCAGGGGAAGTCGAACGCCCAGATCGGGCGCGAGCTGTTCCTCTCCGAGGACACCGTGAAGACGCACGCGCGGCGGCTGTTCCGCAAGATGGGCGTCACCGACCGCGCCCAGGCCGTCGCCTCCGGCTTCCGCCGCGGACTCGTCCACTGACCCTCGCGCTTCCGGGAAGCGCCTCCCGCACGGAAAGGGCGCGGAACGCTTCCGGGAAGCACCGCTGACGACGCCAGAAGGCCGCGCCCCACCGGGAGCGCGGCCTTCGTGGTGTGGTGCGCGGTCAGTCGTGGCCGGACGAGTCGTCGTCGCCGCCGTGCCCGCTCGACCCGCCGCCGTCGCCGCCGTGGCCGCTGTCGTCGCTCGGCCCGCTGCTGTCGCTCGGCCCGCTGTCGCCGCCGTTGTCGTCGCCGACCTCGGCCCCGTCGTCGCCGTGGTCGTCGCCGACCTCGGCGCCGTCGCCGCCGTGGTCGTCGCCGACCTCGGCGCCGTCGTCGCCGTTGTCGTCGCCGACCTCCGCGCCGTCGCCGCCGTGGTCGTCGTTCGGGTCCTCGACGTGCGGCGTCTCCGTCGCGTCGTGCGTCTCCGCCTCGGCCTCCGGCGTCCGCGTCGCCGCGGTCGCGGCGGGCGTTCCGGCGGGCGACGGGGTCTCGCTCGCCTCCGGCGTGTCCGGCGTCTCGCTCGCCTCCGGCTCGGAGTGCCGGACGTTGACCACCTGCGCGTTCGAGGTGGTGACGAGGTGCGCGCCCGCGGCCGTCGTGGCGAACGCCGCCGCGGCGACGAGGGCGAAGGGGATCCGTCGCATGGTCACTCCCAGGTGAGATCTGCTGTCGGTTTCTCCATCGTGGGAGCAACGGCGGGCGTTACAGGGTTGATTGGAGACGTGCCCCCTGTAACGCCCGGTGGCGCCGGAGCGATGTCCCCTGTGGTGGACGATCCGGCGCTGGTCGACCGCGCCCGGCGCGGCAGTGACACCGCCGTCGGCGACCTGCTGGAGCAGGTTCGCCCGGCGGTGCTGCGGTACGCGCTCGCCCGGGTCGGCCGCCGCGACGTCGCCGAGGACGTGACCCAGGAGGTGTGTCTCGCCGTGCTGACCGCGCTGCCGCGGTACGAGGACACGGGCCGGCCGTTCCGGTCGTTCGTGTTCGGCATCGCCGCGCACAAGGTCGCCGACGCGCACCGGTCCGCCTACCGCGCCCACGACGTCCCCACCGAGAACGTCCCCGACCAGCCCGACGACGCGCCGGGGCCGGAGGAACGCGCCGTCCGCGGCGACGACTCCCGCCGCGCGCTCGCGCTGCTCGACCGGCTGCCCGGCGAGCAACGCGAGCTGCTGCTGCTCCGCGTCGTCGCCGGCCTCTCCGCCGAGGAGACCGGCGACGCGCTCGGCATGACCCCCGGCGCGGTCCGCGTCGCCCAGCACCGCGCGCTCGCGCGGCTGCGCACGCTCGCCGGAGGTGCCGCATGAGCGACCTCGAGATCGCCCGCGACGACCTGGCGCTCGACGCCCTCGCCGCCGGCGAGCTGCCGGACGGCGACGACGCGGCGTTCGGGCTGCTGCACGCGCTGCGCGCCGAGCTGGACGAGGCGGTCGCGCCGGCCGCCCCCGTGGTGGTGCCGCTGCGGCCGCGGCGGCGGCGTTCGGCCACGCTCATCGCGCTGTCCGCGGCGGCCGGCCTGGTGCTCGGCGGCCTCACCGCCGGTGCCGTCGTCGCCGCCGACCGGCCTGGCGAGATGCTCTACGCCGCGCACAAGGCGGTGCTCGGCGCGTCCACGCCCACCGCCGCCGACAAGGTGACCGCCGTCATGGACCGCGCCGCCGACGCCCTCGCGCGCGGCGACCGGCCCGGCGCGCGGCGGCTGCTCGCGCAGGCGCTGGCGATGGTGCCGGCGGTGTCGGAGGAGCAGCGGGCGGCGTTGCTGCAACGCCACGCGACGCTGTCGCGGTACGCGCTCGACCCGGTGCCGACCGCGACGCCGTCCCCGGACCGCCACGGCGGCCGCACGCCGACCGCGACGCGGTCCGCCGAGCCCGGGGACGACAACGGCGGCACCTCCGGCACCTCCGGCACGTCCGGCTCCGACGACTCCGGCTCGGACGACTCGTCGGGCACGTCCGGCTCCGGCACCTCCGGCTCCGGCGACACCTCGGGCACCTCGGGCACCTCCGGCTCCGGCGACACGTCGGGCTCGGACAGCACCTCCGGCTCGTCGGGCGGGTCCGACGACGGCGGCTCCTCCGGCTCCGGCAAGACCGTCCTCGCCACGCCCACCGTCGACTCCGGCGGCCACGGCGGCGACGACGGCACCAGCGGCGGCGACGACCACTAGCCGCCGGAACGGCGCCTCTCCGGCGCCGCCCCGTACGCTCCACCCGTGTCGCTGACCTGGCCCCCCGTCCAGCGCCTGCTGTTCGTGTCGCCGCACGGGATCGGCTCGGCGGGCGGGTTCCTCGCCGGCGCGAGCCTGCTGCTGCGCGAGGTGCGCCGCCGCGGCGACCTGGACGAGCAGGTCGTCACCCGCGCGCTCACCTGGGCCGCCGTCGGCGCGATCCTCGGCGCCCGCATCGACTACCTCGTCTCGCACCCGCACGACTTCACGTCGGTGTGGGACGCGGTCGCGCTGTGGCGCGGCGGGCTGGCGATGTTCGGCGGGTTCATCGGGGGCGTGCTGGCGGCGCTGCCGGTGCTGCGCGGGGCGCGGGTGCACCTGCCGCGGTTCCTCGACGCGGCGGCGCCCGGGTTCGCGATCGGCGTCGTCATCGGCCGGATCGGCGACCTCGTCATCTGGGACCACCTCGGCGACCCCGCCACCGGCTGGGCGAGGACGTTCGGGCTCACGGTCAAGAAGGGGTACGAGCTGGCGCCCGGGTTCGGCCCGTCACCGGCCGTGCCGCTGCCGGCCGGGCGGACCTGCGCGGACGGCTTCTACGCGGGCTGCACCTACCACCAGCCCGCGCTCTACGACTTCGTGGGGGCGCTGGCGCTGCTGGCGTTCCTGCTCTGGCTGCGCCGCCGCGGCCGCCACCGCGCGGGTGTCGCGATCCTCGCCTGGGGCGCCTGGTACGGCACGCAGCGGCTGGTCATCGACTTCACCCGGTCCATCGACGAACGCATCGGCGGGCTCAGCGGTACGCAGTGGCTCGCGGCGGTGCTCGCCGTCGTCAGCATCGCGACGCTGGTGGCGATCAGGATGCGCGGGCGCGGCCTCGGCGAGGAGCCGGGCGACCCGCCGTCGCGGGAGGGCGCGCTGGTGCGTCAGTCCTCGGCGGACTCGGCCGCCTCGAGCGCGCCGTCGGCGTAGCCGCGGGCGTACTCCCAGGAGACGTACTCGGCGGGGTCGGGCTTGAACGCCGGCTCGTGCACGCGGGTGCGCCCCTCGTCCAGCAGGTGCCGGAGGTTGCCGCGGAGCAGGTCCCAGCCGAAGTAGTGCGCCTCGTCGCAGTCGTCGCAGTCGACCACCAGCCCGCGCACGCCGCGCGGCTCGAGCAGCGCGCGGTAGACCTCCAGGTCGGAGAGGTCCGCCAGCACCTCCTCGCGCTCGTCCGGCGAGAGCGGCACCGCCTCCTCGTCGTCCTCGATCAACGCCGCGGGGTCCACCGGGTCGTCGAGGAACGGGTCGCGGGGCTGGTCGTCTTCCACATCCCGAACGGTAGCGCGCCGCCCGGTAGGATGGGCCATGGCCAACGACGGCGGGCTCCCCGACAAGTTCGCGACCCTCGGTCTCACCTTCGACGACGTGCTGCTCCAGCCGGCGGCGTCCGACCTCATCCCCAGCGAGGCCGACACGACGACGCGGCTGTCGCGCGGGATCGCGTTGCGGATGCCGTTGCTGTCGTCGGCGATGGACACCGTCACCGAGGCGCGCATGGCGATCGCCATGGCGCGCCAGGGCGGCGTCGGCGTCCTGCACCGCAACCTCCCCGCCGACGAGCAGGCCGCGCAGGTCGATGTCGTGAAGCGGTCCGAGGCCGGCATGGTCAGCGCGCCCGTCACCTGCGCGCCCGGCGACACGATCGCCGCCGCCAACGACCTCATGGCGCGGTACCGCATCTCCGGCGTGCCGGTGACCGAGCCGGACGGCACGCTCGTCGGCATCGTCACCAACCGCGACATCCGGTTCGAGCGCGACCACAGCCGGCTGGTCAGCGAGGTCATGACGCGGCTGCCGCTCGTCACCGCGCCGGTCGGCATCAGCGGCGCCGACGCCATGGCGCTGCTCGCCCGCCACAAGATCGAGAAGCTGCCCCTCGTCGACGGCGACGGCAGGCTGCGCGGCCTGATCACCGTCAAGGACTTCGCCAAGAGCGAGGAGTACCCGTTCGCGACGAAGGACGCGCGCGGCCGCCTCGTCGCCGGCGCGGCGGTCGGCGTCGGCGAGGAGGCGGACAAGCGCGCGTCGCTGCTGCTGGAGGCCGGCGTCGACTTCCTCGTGGTCGACACCGCGCACGGCCACTCCTCGGCCGTCATCGAGATGGTGCGGCACCTCAAGGAGACCGCCTCCGTCGACGTCATCGCCGGCAACGTCGCCACCGCCGACGCGGCGCGCGCGCTGGTGGAGGCGGGCGCCGACGCGATCAAGGTCGGCGTCGGCCCCGGGTCGATCTGCACGACGCGCGTCGTCGCCGGCGTCGGTGTCCCGCAGATCACCGCGATCTACGACGTGGCGCAGGTCGCGCACGCGGCCGGCGTCCCCGTCATCGCCGACGGCGGCATGCAGTACTCCGGCGACATCGCCAAGGCGATCGCCGCGGGCGCCGACAGCGTGATGCTCGGCTCGTTGCTGGCGGGCGTGGAGGAGAGCCCGGGCGAGCTGCTGTTCATCAACGGAAAGCAGTTCAAGAGCTACCGCGGCATGGGCTCGCTCGGCGCGATGCAGTCGCGCGGCCTCGCGAAGTCGTACAGCAAGGACCGGTACTTCCAGGCCGACGTCCCCAGCGACGACAAGCTGGTGCCGGAGGGCGTCGAGGGGCGGGTGCCGTACCGCGGCCCCCTCGCGGCCGTCGCGCACCAGCTCGTCGGCGGCCTGCGCGCCGCCATGGGGTACTGCGGCGCGCGCACCATCGCCGAGCTCCAGCAGGCGCGGCTGGTGCGCATCACGTCGGCCGGGCTGCGGGAGAGCCACCCGCACGACATCCAGATGACCGTCGAGGCCCCCAACTACTTCACCGAGCGCTGAGGGAAAGCAGTGGCAGAGGTCGAGATCGGGATCGGCAAGAGCGGGCGGCGGGCGTACGGGTTCGACGACGTCGCGATCGTGCCGTCGCGGCGCACCCGCGACCCGGAGGACGTGTCGATCGCCTGGGAGATCGACGCGTACCGGTTCGAGCTGCCGTTGCTGGCGTCGGCGATGGACGGCGTCGTGTCGCCGCGCACGGCGATCGAGGTCGGCCGCCTCGGCGGCCTCGGCGTCCTCAACCTCGAAGGGCTCTGGACCCGCTACGAGGACCCGGAGCCGGTGCTCGCCGAGATCGCCGAGCTGGACGACGAGACCGCGACGAAGCGGATGCAGGAGCTCTACGCCGAGCCGATCCGCGAGGAGCTGATCCGCGCGCGCATCGCCGAGATCCGCGCGGCCGGCGTCGTCACGGCCGCGTCGCTGACGCCGCAGAAGACCGTGCAGTTCTACGAGACCGTGGTCGAGTCGGGCGTCGACATCTTCGTCATCCAGGGCACCGTCGTCTCCGCCGAGCACGTGTCCACGCGCGGCGAGCCGTTGAACCTCAAGCGGTTCATCGCCGACCTCGACGTGCCGGTCATCGTCGGCGGCTGCGCGACGTACCAGGCGGCGCTGCACCTCATGCGCACCGGCGCGGCCGGGCTGCTCGTCGGCGTCGGCCCCGGCCAGGCCTGCACGACGCGCGGCGTGCTCGGCGTCGGCGTGCCGATGGCGACCGCGATCGCCGACGCGGCCGGCGCGCGGCGGGACTACCTGGACGAGTCCGGCGGCCGGTACGTCCATGTCATCGCCGACGGCGGCATGCGCACCGGCGGCGACATCGCGAAGGCGGTCGCCTGCGGCGCCGACGCCGTGATGCTCGGCTCGCCGCTGTCCCGCGCCCTCGAGGCGCCGGGGCGCGGCTACCACTGGGGCATGGCGACGTTCCACCCCGACCTGCCGCGCGGCGCGCGGGTGCGCACCGGGATCGCGGGGACGTTGAAGGAGATCCTGCTCGGCCCCGCGCCGGTCAACGACGGCTCGATGAACCTCTTCGGCGCGCTGCGCACCGCCATGGCCACGACCGGCTACTCGAACCTCAAGGAGTTCCAGAAGGTCGAGGTCATGGTCGCCCCCGCGCTCCAGACGGAGGGCAAGTCGCTGCAACGCGGCCAGGGCATCGGCATGGGCGCCGGGCGCTAGCGCTACTCGGGCGCCACCCAGACCTGCGTCTCGTCCAGCGCGCGGAAGCCGATCGACGCGTACAACGACCGCGCCATCGGGCTCGGGTACAGCCAGGCCAGGTCCGCGCCCGCCGCGGCGCCGTGCGCGACCGCCGCGAGCGTCACCGCCCGGCCCAGGCCGCGCCGCCGGTACGCCGGCAGCGTCGCGACGCCGACCACGCCCGCGCCGTGCGGGCTCACGCTGACCGCCGCCGTCGCGGCGACCACGTCGTCGTGCGCCGCCACGAAGAACGCGATCCCCGGCGTCGCGAGCGCCGCCGGCGGCAGGAAGCGCTCGGCCACCTCCGGCGTCAGGTCGAACGCCGCCGCCTGCACCGCCTGGAACGCCGCCAGGTCCGCGTCGTCCGTCACCCGCCGCACCGTCACCCGGTGCGGCGTCGCCACGCCGGGGAGCGCCACCGGGTGCAGCGCCATCGCCGGGCGGCGCACCACGACGCGGTACTCGCGCGAGCGCAGCACCAGCTCGACCTCCGGGTGCGCGCCGACGCGCAGCTCCACCCCCAGGCGCAGCCCGCGCGCGCCGAACCACTCCTCGCACCACGCCACCGCGCCCTCCGGGTCGGCGGGCGCGCGCGGCACGAACGCGACGTTGAGCGTCTCGTCCGGCACGTTCGTGGCGGTGACCAGCACGCCGTCGTGCTCCGCGACCTCGCCGCCGGCGATGTAGCCGCACTGGGTGCGCCAGTGCGCGTGCAGCCCGGCGGCGCACCGGTCGGCCTGCTCCTCGGGGCTCAGCACCGGCCGAGCGTACGGCGCCCCGGGCAGGAGAACGCCGCCGCGACCGCGAATCCGGAGGGACCGCCCATGCCCAGCGGGCGCTGACCCATGGAGTAGCCGATGTCCCGCCGTGCCCTTGGCACCGCCGTTCTCGCCGGTGCGCTGCTGACGACCGGGCTCGCCCCGGTCCTGCTCGGCACGGCCCAGGCGGTCCCCGCCTGCCCCACGTGGACCGACCCGGCTGGCGACGCCACGCCGATGAAGATGGGCCTGCCGGGCACCCAGGACGCCGGCATGGACATCGTCAGCTCCACGATGGCGACGGTGGGCACCGACCTCGTCCTCACGATCTCGGTCAACGACCTGAAGTCGACGTTCACGGCGGCCGGCGACGAGTTCAGCGTCCAGCTCACCGTGGCCCAGCAGCGTCTGCTCGTGTACGCCGACCGTACGCCGCTCGGCGTCGAGGCCGCGGTCATCAACAACAGCGACGCCAACGCCGACGCCGGCGACGCCACCGCCGTCTACGACGACGTCAAGAACACCGTGACGATCACCGCGAAGCTCGCCGAGATCGACAAGGCGGCCGGCCGGTCGACCGCCGGCCAGGAGGGGACCGACGTCGCGACCGCGTCCGCGGTGCTGACCGGCGACATCCCGCTCGTGACGTACGACACCGCGGTTCCGGCGGAGGGCACCGTCTACGTGCCCGGCAGGGCCTGCGCCGGCGGTGGCGGCCCCACCCCGCCCCCCACGCCGACGCCCACGCCGACGCCGACCCCCACCCCGACGCCGGGCGGCGTCCCGGCCGGGTACCCGAAGGCCGGCTGCGACACGATCGCCGACGGCCCGGGCGACGCGAAGCCGACGGTCGCCGGGCCGGTGCAGCTCAACAACGAGCCGGACCTCGACATCCGCGGCGTCGCCATCAACACCACGCCGCAGCTCATCCGCACGTTCGTCCGCATCGACGCCCTCGGCGACAAGCCCGGCCAGAACCTCATCGGCGACCGGTTCGAGATCGAGTTCCTCGTCGGCACCAAGAAGTACACCTACTCGGTCGGCCGCATCGATCCGACCACCGGCCGGACCAGCGCCAGCCCGAACGCCGGCAAGCTCGACGGCACCGCGAACGCCGGCCTGAAGGTGACCGGCACGTTCGACAAGGACAACGACGTCGTCATCATCGACATCGACCGCGCCGGGCTCGACTCCGTCAACGGCTCGCCGGTCGCCCCCGGCACCGTCGTCACCGGCGTCATCGCCAGGACGTGGGGCCTGCTGCCGAGCACCGCGCTGCCGGCCGACACGGCGAAGGCGGCGACCACCGCGGAGCAGGTCTACACCGTCGGCGTCAGCCCGTGCTTCGAGCCGCCGCCGGCGACGCTCGCCAACACCGGCCGCACCGCGGCGCAGTTCACCGACGCCGCCGCGGTCGCCGCGAAGATCACCGACTCGGCGGGCAAGGCGCTGTCCGGCAAGGCGGTGAAGTTCACCGTCGGCTCCAAGACCGTCACCGCGACCTCCGGCTCCGACGGCGTCGCGCGCGCTTCGCTCAACCCGGGCCTCGCGGCCGGCACCTACAGCCTCGTCACGTCGTTCGCCGGCGACGCCACCGCGTCCAAGGCGTCGATCACCACGCCGTTCACCGTCACCGCCGAGAAGACCAAGGTCGTGCTGTCGGTCGTCAAGAACGGCACGAAGCGCACCGTCACCGCGAAGCTGCTGGACGACGACAACCACCCCGTCGCCGGCCAGGTCGTGACCTGGTTCGTCAACGGGAAGAAGGTCGCGACGGCCCGCACGAACAGCGCCGGCGCGGTCGTCCTCACCACGGCGAAGCCGACGCAGACCGTCCTCGCGTCGTTCGCCGGCGTTGCCGGGAAGTTCGTCGCAAGCAAGGCGAGCGCGAAGGTCTGACGCGTCGCCGCGCCCGGCACGCGGGCCGCGCCGGTACGATGGACGCCTTCCACCCGACGTCCTCCGGCCCGGCGAAAGGGCTTCCGTGAGCGTTCCCGCAGGCGGCTTCGACACCGTTCTCGTCGTCGACTTCGGCGCCCAGTACGCGCAGCTCATCGCGCGGCGGGTGCGCGAGGCGCGCGTCTACAGCGAGATCGTGCCGCACACCATGCCGGTCGCCGAGATGCTCGCGAAGCAGCCGAAGGCGATCATCCTGTCCGGCGGCCCGGCGTCCGTGTACGCGCCGGGCGCGCCGCAGGTGTCGGCGGAGCTGTTCGAGACCGGGCTGCCGACGTTCGGCATCTGCTACGGCTTCCAGGCGATGGCGCGCGCGCTCGGCGGCGACGTCGAGAAGACGGGGGTCGCGGAGTTCGGCGGCACGCCGTTGCGGGTCACCGCGGAGCGGACGCTGTTCCGCGGGCTGCCGCTGGAGCAGAGCGTCTGGATGTCGCACGGCGACTGCGTCGCGGCCGCGCCCGAGGGGTTCGTCGTCACCGCGACGAGCGACGGCGCGCCCGTGGCGGCGTTCGAGGACGACGGGCGGCGGCTCTACGGCGTGCAGTTCCACCCGGAGGTCATGCACACGGCGTACGGCCAGAAGGTCCTCGAGCAGTTCCTCTACGAGGGCGCCGGCTGCCAGCCGTCGTGGACGATGGTCAACATCGTCGACGAGGCCGTCGACGCGATCCGCGCGCAGGTCGGCGGCAAGCGCGTCATCTGCGGGCTCTCCGGCGGCGTCGACTCCGCCGTCGCGGCGGCGTTGGTACACAAGGCGGTGGGGGACCAGCTCACCTGCGTGTTCGTCGACCACGGCCTGCTGCGCAAGGGGGAGGCCGAGCAGGTCGAGACCGACTTCGTCGCCTCCACCGGCGTGCGGCTCGTCGTCGTGGACGCGGCCGAACGCTTCCTGTCCGCGCTGGCCGGCGTCACCGAGCCCGAGGCGAAGCGCAAGGCGATCGGGCGCGAGTTCATCCGCGTCTTCGAGGAGGCCGCGCGCGCCCTCGTCGCCGAGGCCGGCGCCCACGGCGAGACCGTCGAGTTCCTCGTGCAGGGCACGTTGTACCCGGACATCGTCGAGTCCGGCGGCGGCGAGGGCGCCGCCACCATCAAGTCGCACCACAACGTCGGCGGCCTCCCGGACGACCTCCAGTTCGCGCTCGTGGAGCCGTTGCGGAAGCTGTTCAAGGACGAGGTGCGCCGGGTCGGCGAGGAGCTCGGGCTGCCGCCGGAGATCGTGTGGCGCCAGCCGTTCCCAGGCCCGGGGCTCGGCATCCGCATCGTCGGCGAGGTCACCCGTGAACGCCTCGACGTGCTGCGCGACGCCGACGCGATCGCGCGCGAGGAACTGTCCCGCGCCGGGCTGGACCGCGACATCTGGCAGTGCCCGGTCGTGCTGCTCGCCGACGTCCGGTCGGTGGGCGTGCAGGGCGACGGGCGGACGTACGGTCACCCGGTCGTGCTGCGCCCCGTGTCGAGCGAGGACGCGATGACCGCCGACTGGACGCGGGTGCCGTACGACGTGCTCGCCAAGATCTCGACCCGCATCACCAACGAGGTCCGCGCGATCAACCGCGTCGTGCTCGACGTGACGAGCAAGCCCCCCGGCACCATCGAGTGGGAGTAGCCGGGCGCTACGCCACCGTGCCGCGGTCGACCACCCACTGCACCGGCTGGCCGGTGAGAGCGGCGATCCGGTCGAAGTCCTCGTCGTAGTGCAAAACCATGAGGCCCTCGCGTTCTGCCACCGCCGCGATGAGCAGGTCGGGGATCTTCACCGAACGCAGCTCCGACCGCGCCGCCAGCATGCGCTGCACCTCCTGCGCGCGCTGCCAGTCCGCCTCCAGCGTGTCGAGGTACTCGAACGCGGTGTTCCGGTACGTCCACCACCGCTCGTACTCGTCGGGGGTCCGCGCGGAGAAGAGGGCCTCGAGGTTGGTGATGCCACACGTCGCGACGAGGTACCGCTCCAGCAACGGCGCGACGACGTCGCGCACCGCCGGTGTTCCCAGCCGGTGCGCCGCGCTCGTGTCGAGCAGGTACGCCGCTACTGCCATGCCTGCGCGCGCAGTGCGTCCAGCTCCTGTGGATCGCGGCCGCTCATGGAGTCGAGGTACTCGTGCACGAGACGGATCCGCACGACCTCACGCAGAGCGGTGTTGACGGTGTCTCGGGGGGTGGTGGTGCCCAGCAGCTCCTGCGCCTTCGCGAGGAAGGCGTCGTCGACGTCGGCCACGTCGGTGCCGTGGACGGGTGCGGGCTCGCTCATCGTCATGGTCACTCCCCATCCGCAGCATACTGAGCGAGGCACCGTCCGCAGGCGGCTCCGTGCATCATGAAGGTGTCGACACGCAGCAGCAGCGGACCCAGTGTGCTGGGCGTGTACCGGCGGCAGAGGTCGCAGGTGAACTCCTCCGCCCCCTGCAGCCGGAACCGCCCGGCAGCGACCTCCTCTCCGCGCCGCGCCCAGCACTCCGTACACATCCAGCGTCCTTCGGCGACGATGCAATGCCAGGTCTGGACGGGGTCGACGGCGAGGTGGTCGCAGAGCGGCACCGCCTGTTCGTCGGGGAGCAGCCGGTCGAGCAGGTCCACCGCCACGGGTTCGAGGGTGCTCGCCGCGCGCACGGCGCGGTCGCCGACGAACTCGGCCACCTGCCGGCGCGTTCGCGCGTTCGCAGCATCCATGCGTTCGTTCGGCGTCAGGTCCGCGGTCGCCTTCTGGTAGCGCTCGTAGGCGACGAGGGTGTTCTCGTCCGCGGCGGGGCAGGTCTTGCGGTGGTTGAACAGTGCAGTGGCCACGGGGACGTCGCCGAGGTCCGGACCCTGCGTCAGCGATGGCACGGCGCCGCACCCGTCGCAGCGCCCGCCGATCATGGCGTCGCGCCGGAGCCGGAGGGCGTACTCCAGGTCGGCTGGGGCGTCCGGCGGAACGAGCGGGATCACCAGTGCGAGATCGGTGAGCTGCCACAGCTCGTTCATCCCATCCGGGAGGACGTTCACGAACTTCGGCCGCGCGCCGCTCGCGTACGCGGCGACAAGCTTCGCCTTCGTCTCGGCGTTCTCCATGGATGCCTCCCCCGCCGGTCCCCCCGGGTGGACCCATTGTGACCCCGGGATGGGCGGGGACGGCTTGCGCCGCCCCCGCCCTCCCCCCGGTCAGAACGGCCAGTGCGCGTCGCGCCCGCTCTCCAGCAGCGGGATCGCGGCGAAGCCCTGGTCGGTCAGGCCGCCGAACGTGTGCCGGTTGCCGGTCCCGGACGGCGCGTGGCCGTACCGGTATCCGGCGAGGTCGAACGTGTACACCGGCACGTCCGCGGGCACCGCCGCGGCCGGGTCGTTACCACCCGGCCCCGCCCACGCCTGCTCGTCGGTGACGATGACGACGCGGTCGTGGCCGCGGTAGTGGCGCCGCACCGCCGCGGCGGTGTTGGTGCCACCGAGGTTGTGCATCCCGTTCGCCACGGCCAGGACCGAGGCGCCCGGAGGCACCGCCAGCGGGTAGGACTCCGTGCCGAACTCCACCAGGTCCGCCGCCGCGGCCCGCACCGCCAGCGCGGTGCCGAACACGGCGGCCGCGTCCGCCCGCGTCACCGCGGACCGCGCGGACAGCGCCCGGAACATGGAGCCGGAACGGTCGACCAGCACCAGCGTGCGGCCCGGCAGCGCCGGGACGTTCGCCAGCGAGGTCTGCAGCGCCCGCTCCAGCGCCCACGCCCAACGCAGCGACGGCGCCTCGCGGTACGCCGCGAGGAACCGCAGCGGGAGCTGCCGGGGCCGGCGCACCTGCTCCGGATCCGCCAGCCGCGCCGCCACCCGCTCGGCGACGTCGTCGGGCAGGCCGGCGGCGTCGAAGTTCCGCAGGTTGCGGAGCAGCGCCATGTACCCCATCGCCGGGATCACGGCCGCCCACGCGGCGGCGTCGAGCGGCCCCTGGAGCCACCCGGCGAGCGCCTCCCAGGTGACGCCCGCCGCGGCGAGCGCCGCCGGGTCGGCGAGCGCGTCGCGGCGCTGCTCGACGGGGAGCGCGAACAGCCGCTCCCGCGCCGCCAGCACCGGCAGCTCGGCCGGGGCCGGGACGTCACGCTCGTGGCGCCGGTCGAGGGCGTAGCGGAACAGCGCCCCCTGCCGCGCGTCGCGCGGCACCGGGTGCGTCAGCTCCAGCACGTCCGCGAACCGGAACGCCCGCGCGTCGGAGTCGTACTTGAGCAGCGAACGCTGGTCGTACAGCGCCACCGCCGCGTCGGCCACGCCGCGCTTGACCGGCTGCGGGAGCCGGCGGCCGTACCGGGACGTCCAGTACGCGAGGAGCTCGCCGGGCTCGTCCGCCCGCGCCAGCGCCGCGCGCACCAGCGCGCGGTTGCCACCGGACTCGCCCGCCGCGAGCCGCGCCCGCACCGCCTCCGCGGCGACCACGGTCGCGCCGGAACGCACGAGCGCGCCGGTCCGCAGCCAGCCGACGAACGCCAGCGTCCACTCGAAGTCCGCCGGCGCCACCTGCGTGACCAGGCCGCGCAGCCGCGCGTCCCGCTCGGGCGCCGGCTCGTAGAACGTGTCCTCGCCGACCATCCCCGCCACGGCGAGGAGGAACAGCTCGGACTTCGCGTCGCGCGCCCAGCCCTGGGCGCCCTCGTAGGTGGTGCCGGTCGGGCGCTCCGCGGTGCGGACCGCGGAGACACCGGTGCGCCGCGCGCGGCGCAGGTTGAACTTGGCCATGGCCGTCCCTCCTTTCCGAGGGTTCGTTGGACGCCTCCCGAGGACCAGGCGGCGACGGTGATCAGGCCCCTGACGGGCCTGCCTGTGCGAGGAGTAACCGTCGCCTGCGCACCGGGAGGACGCGGGGCGTGCCGAGGACAGAGGCGGCGACGGGTAACGGATTCGAACCGTGGATGCCAGAAGTAACCGTCGCCTGCGCACCGGCACGTGGTGGGAGCCCGCGGAGTCGAACCGCGCCGCTGCCGGTCTTCACCCGGCCGCCCGCCCACGCGGGCCAGGCTCCCTCGCCGGCCGCGGGTGCGCGGCCGGACGTGCGTTGCTCATGGAGTTGTCAAAGGGCGGAGAAAGCGAGGAGCCGCCTCGCGCCTGACGGCGGCGAGGCGGCTCCCGGGGGAAGAAGCGCGCTGGGCGCTACGCGGGAGCCTCGGTACCGGGGCCGATGTAGTCGGCGCACGACGGCATGGCGACGTGACCTCGCCGCTGCTGCCACTCGTTCGCGAACACCGTTGCTCCTCGTGGTGACGGGCGACCCGTCGTCGCGCCGTCGGGAAGGATCGCGGCCCCGCTACCGCACGTCAACGGAGTTTTCCGGTCACGCGGTGCGGCGGCGGCGCAGCACGGCGAGGGCGCCGAGCGCGAGGCCGGTGGCGACCAGCGGGAGGCCGTCGGCGGCGCCGGTGGCCGGCATCGTCGGGGTGGCCGGAACGGGGCGCTTCACGACCGGCGCCGGGACGGTCGGCGGGGTGCCGGGCGGCAGCCCGCCGGTGCCGGTGCCGCCGTTGCCGGGCACGGAGGCGCCGCCGACGACGAACGTGCAGCCGAGGCTGCCGGCCGCGTCGGCGTTCGGCACCAGCGCGCTGGCGACGTCGCGCCGCGACGTGATGGCGAGGCCGCTGAACCGCGCGCCCTTGGCGACGACGGGACCCTTGCCGATCTTCGAGAAGAAGTCGGCCGGGAT
Source organism: Mycobacteriales bacterium (assembly GCA_035714365.1). Taxonomy (GTDB): domain Bacteria; phylum Actinomycetota; class Actinomycetes; order BP-191; family BP-191; genus BP-191. Next base: position 46,035 of record DASTMB010000080.1, read on the forward strand.
CTCGATGCGCACCTCGGACTTCGCCTTGTCGAACACGCCGGTGAGCGCGCCGCCGACGCTGGTGCGCAGCGGCGACTCCATGTGGAACTCGTCGGCGGGCTGCGTGGCGTCGTGGGAGGCGACGCCGAAGTAGCCGGTGCCGGCGTAGGCGAAGCCGAACTCGAACTGCTCGCCGGTGCCGCCGGCGGGCGGGTCCTGGGAGAGGTCGAGGACCTTGACGTGGAGGACGAGCTTCTTCGCGGCGGCGTCGAACGACACAGACCCGCCGGTGATGTCGAGCGCGGGCGCACTGGGCAACGGCGTGCCGACGACGACCTCGTCCGCGTCGCCGGAGGGGTCGGTGAACGCCGCGTCGGGGGTGCAGACGAGCTTCGGCGGGACGAGGTTCTGCGGCGGCAGCAGCTCGCCGGTGGTGAGCGAGTAGCCGCTGGTCTGCCGGGTGTAGGCGCTGATGTACGCGCCGGGGGCGTCGATGTTGTCGGCGAGCGCGATGTTGGCGCGGCCCTCGCCGTCGATGGCGACCTCGAAGAAGTCGAGCAGCGAACGGTCGCCGGTGCTGAACGGCGCGCCCGGCACCGGGACGAGCGAGCAGAAGGTGCCGTTCTGGCAGATGTCGCCCTTGTGCACGGGCGGGGTGACGGCCTCGCTGTAGGTGAGCTCGGTGGGGACGGTGACACCGCCGACGGAACGGTCGGCGTCGCCGAGCTGCGCGAACGCGACCGTCCACTTGGTGTTCGCGTCGCCGGGGTCGCGGTAGTTCAGGTTGGAGGTCGGGGCGCCGCCGAAGCCGTGGTACCAGACGACGTCGAGGAGGCCGTCGGCGCCGGCGGCGATCCACGGGAACAGGTCGGCGGCACCGGGGTCGGGCTTCTCGGCGCCGGTGACGGGGTCGAGGCCGCGGTTGCCGTGGTTGACCTGGTACGGCTTGCTGAACGTCGTGCCGTGGTCGGTGCTGACGGCGTACTCGACCTTGAAGCCGTCGGACCAGGCGACGTAGACGTTGCCGGCCTTGTCGACGTCGACGACGGGGAACAGCAGGTTCAGCTCGCGGTGGCTGGCCGGGTCGACGCCGTAGACCTTGGTGTCGGTCCAGGTGAGGCCGCCGTCGGTGGACTTGCCGAGGTAGATGGTGTCCACGTGGTTGTAGGCGCCGGCGCCCTGCGCGTTGCCGTCGATCTGCGCCTGCGCGTTGTCCTGCGGGTCGCGCGGGCCGCCGAAGACGGCGTAGAGGACGTGCACGGGGTCGCCGGAGACGGGGTAGGTGGCGCCGGTCGCCTGCGAGTAGTCGGTGACGATGTTGCCGACCTGGTTGGTGTTCGCGACGGACGGCATGGTGGTCGCGTCGATGACGCCGTGCGCGCCGTCGGGGGCGAGCGAGACGTAGGTCTGGCCGCCGTCGAGGGACTGCGAGACGACGATCTGGCTGGTGTCGACCTTGTGGTAGATGAGGAAGTTGGTCTTCTTCCCGTCGAACGCCTGCCACTGCCGGTCGGTGAGCGTGTTCTGCGTGGCGTACGGGTTGGCCAGCGTGAACGTCGCGCCGCAGTCGGTGGACGTGGCGGCGGTGAAGTTGTCGAGCAGGTCGATGTTGTGCAGGCCGGTGTAGGCGATCTGGTCGCAGCCCTCGTTGACCGGGCCGTTGCCGACGGAGATCTCGGAGTCGCCGCCGCCGGTGCCGAGGTCGGGCTGCTGGACGGGCGACTGCACGAACGACTTGGTGCCGTCGGGGTTGGTCTTCTCGGTGATCCGCCAGAAGTTGCTGCCGAGACCGCTGGGCGCCGACACGTACGCGGCGCTGCGGCCGTCCTCGGGCACGCGGATGCTCGGCTCGGCGCCGCCGCCGGCGAGGATCATCGGCGGCGCGAACGTCGCCGCCGGGGTGCCGCGCGCCGGGCTCGGCGACAGCGTGGCGGCGCCGGCCGCGACGAGGACGGCGGCGGCGACGGGCAGGGTTCCGGGCAGGAGTGCGCGCATGGGGACATACCTCCGGGCAGGGTCTACCCCCGGTCAGGCCAGGTCGTAACGCCAGTCGTTCGAGACGATCGGGAAGCCTTTCGGGTACTCGAAGTCGCACTCGCCGAGCAGCGTGAAGCCGACGCGGCGGCAGACGGCGTTGGAGGCGGCGTTGTCGGTGCGCGGGAACGCGTGGACGTACCGGTGCCGCCCGTCGCCGCGCGCCTCGGCGAGGCCGGCGCGGGTGGCGGCGGTGGCGACGCCGCGGCCGCCGAACTCCGGCAGCACCTTCCAGCCGATCTCGTAGACGCCCTCGCCGCGCCACTCGCGCGGCCACCACGCGAGGAAGCCGGCCGGCTCGCCGCCGACCAGCACGACGCGCTGGTTCCCGACCTCGGGCGGCATCGACGCGTACCGCTCGTGCCGCGCGCGCACCGCCTCCGGCGTCTCCGGGCCGCCGAGGAACGTCATCAGCTCGGGCGCGTTGCCGCGTTCGAGCAGCGCGAGGTCGTCCGGCCCGTACGTGCGCAGCGTGACGGCGACCGGCAGCTCGTAGCTCACGCCGATCTCGTCGCGCGACACGGGCAGGAAGCCGCACTTCTCCAGCACGCGCGCGGAGGCGGCGTTGCGGTGCGAGACGAGCGCGTGCAACGGGCGTTCGGTCAGCTCGGCGAGGTAGAGGCGCAGCGCGGCGGTCGCGACGCCGCGGCCCCACCACTCGCGGCCGAGCCAGTAGCCGACGAGGCGGCGGCCGCCGTCGCGCCAGGAGACGAGGTTGCCGGCGACCGCGCCGTCGACGAGGACGGTGCGCAGCGGCCCGTCCGGCTCGGCCAGCATGCGGGCCCAGTGGGCGTCGAACGCCGCCCGGTCCCGCGACGGCACGCCCGCGACGGCAGCCGCCTCCGCGTCGGCCTGGTTGGCGTAGAACGCGTCGAGGTCCGAGGGGAGCACGGGGCGCAGCGCGACGGTCACGAGCGAGACGGTAGCCGCGCTCGTACGTGGGAATGGTGGGAACGTCCCCCGAAGGGAGTCCGTCGTGCGTCGTCTGCTCGCGCCCGCCGTCCTCGCCGTCGCCCTCGCGACGGCGTTCGCCACCGCCGCGCCGGGGACGGCGGCCACCGACCCGGCCGTCTACACGGCGCACGGTGAGGTGCTCAACGTCGTGCCGCCCGGCCAGCGCGGCAACGTCGGCCCGAAGGAGCTGCTCGCGCTCGGCGTCACGAACCTGCCCACCTTCGTGAGCACACCGCGCGACCCGAAGGGCGCGCTGGCGACGGCGACGCCGACGACGCCGGCGAACTTCGCCGACCAGCTCGAGATGTACGACGGGCTGAACAAGCCGGACCCGCGCACCCTCACCGACGCGTCGTTGACCGGCTACTTCAAGGACGGGCGGCTCGGCGTGCCGGCGACCGACGTGGCGAGCGTCGAGACGCCGCGGCCGGGCGTGACGATCACGCGCGACAGGTTCGGGGTGCCGCACATCAAGGGGGCGACGTTCGAGGACGTCCAGTACGGCGCGGGGTACGCGAACATCGAGGACCGGATGTTCCTCACCGACATCCTGCGGCACACCGGCGCGGCGCGGATGGTGGAGTTCGTCGGCCCGACGCCCGGCAACCTCGCGATGGACCAGGAGCAGCTCCAGATCGCGCCGTACACGGAGGAGCAGGCGGAGGCGCAGCTCGAGGCGATCGCGGCGGCCTACGGCGACGAGGGCGCGCGGCTGCTGCGCGGCCTCGACGCGATGATCGCCGGGATGAACGCCGCGCAGGCGCGGCTCTGCCCGCTCGCGACGCCGGCGGTGCTGCCGGGCATGACCGGCGCGGGGTTCGGCGCGGACTGCCCGGTCGAGTACGCGGCGTTGCAGAAGCCGCCGACGCCGTACCGGCGCGCGGACATCGTCTACATCGCCTCGCTCGTCGGCGGCATCTTCGGCAAGGGCGGCGGCGGCGAGTACGGCAATGCGCTCTGGCTGGCGAAGCTGCGCGAGAAGTACGGCGAATCCGTTGCGCGCCAGGTCTTCGACGACCTGCGCGAGAAGAACGACGCGGAGGCGCCGACGACCTCGCCGGTGCCGCAGCCGTACGGCGGCGGCGGCGTCGACCCGTCACGGCCCGGCGTGGCGCTGCCCGACCTGCACCCCGCGGCGACGGCGCCCGGCACCGGCTCGGACGCGGGCGGCTCCACCATCCCGGTGCCGCTGCCCGGCGCGTCGCCCACGTACGTCGTGGACGGGCCGTTCGGGCCGATCGACCTGTCCGGCGGGCGCGGCATGAGCAACGCGCTGCTGGTCGACGCGGCGCACTCGGCGACCGGCCACCCGCTCGCGGTGATGGGGCCGCAGACCGGCTACTACACGCCGCAGCTCCTCGTGGAGCAGGAGCTGGACGGGCCGGGCGTGCGGGCGCGCGGCGTGTCGTTCGCCGGCACCAACCTGGTGGTCGAGCTCGGCCACGGCGTCGACTACGCGTGGTCCGCCACGTCGGCCTCCAACGACATCGTGGACACCGTGATCGAACGCCTCTGCGACCCGGCCGGCGGGACCGCGACGGTGCAGTCCACGTCGTACCTCGTGGGCACCGAGTGCGTGCCGATGGAGTCGTACACGCACACCGAGACCGGCGTCCCGAACGCCGCCGCGCAGAACCCGCCCGAGACCGTCAACCTGCGCGTCCTCAAGACGCGGCACGGCGTCGTGCAGCTCCGCACGACGGTCGGCGGCGCGCCGGTGGCGGTGGTCGTGCAGCGGGCGACGTACGGGCACGAGGTCGACTCGGCGGTCGGCTTCGCGCGGCTCCAGGACCCCGGCTACGTCAAGGACGCGGCGTCGTTCCAGAAGGCCGTGCACGAGATCCAGTACACGTTCAACTGGTTCTACGCCGACGACCGGGACATCGCGTACTTCTCGTCCGGGCGGCTGCCGAAGCGCGCCTCCGGCGTCGACTGGGACCTGCCGCGCTGGGGCGACCCGGCGTACGACTGGCGCGGGTTCCTGCCGTTCGAGGCGCACCCGCGGATCGTCAACCCGCCCACCGGCTACCTCGTGTCGTGGAACAACAAGCCGGCGCCCGGCTTCTCCGCCGCCGACAACGGCTGGGGGTACGGCGCCGTCTACCGGTCGCTCGCGCTGGAGGACCGGGTACGGGCGCTGATGGCGGCCGGCGGCGTCACCCGGCCGGGGCTGGTCGGCGCGATGATGGACGCGGGCACGGTCGACGTGCGGGCGGCGTACCTGCTGCCGCTGGTGCTCGACACGGTCGGCACGCCGGCCGACGCGGGGCAGGCCGCCGCGGTGGCGCTGCTGCGCGACTGGGTCGCCTCCGGCGCGCACCGCGTGGACCGCGACAGGGACGGCGCGTACGAGCACCAGGCCGCGATCGCGCTCTGGGACACCTGGTGGGAGCCGCTCGCGAAGGACGTCATGCGGGCCGGCCTCGGCGACCTCGTCGACGCGCTGCCGCACGGCCTGGACGACCACCCGCGCCAGGGCCTCGGCTCCTCGTGGAACGGCGTGCCCTGGTACGGCTACGTCTCCAAGACGTTGCGCAGCGCGCTCGGGCGGCCGGTGAAGGACGCGTACTCGCGCGCGTACTGCGGCCCGCTCGACGCCTGCCGGGCGACGTTGCGGACCTCGCTCGGGACCGCGGTCGCGGCCGCGACGGACGCGCAGGGCGCGGCGTCGGTGGGGGACCTGACGTACGACAAGCACCTCGACGACATCCGGCACGTCACGGCGGGCGTGGTCGGCGTGCGGGCGATCGACTGGCAGAACCGGCCGACGTTCCAGCAGGTCGTGGCGTTCACGGCGCACCGGCCGCGCACCGGCGCGCAGGCGCTGCCGTCGACGCCGCAGGTGAAGGGCGTGAAGGGGTCACGCACGCCGCGCGCGCCGCGCGCGCCGCTGGCGGCGACCGGCGGCGTGGCCGCGTGGCCGGCCGTGCTCGCCGCGGGCGCGGCGCTGACGCTGCGCCGGCGCCGGCGCGCGTGATCGAGGGGCTGGCCGCGATCGCGGTCGACTGCGACGGCGACCCGGTCGCGCTCGCCGAGTGGTGGCGCGGCCTGGTCGGCGGCGAGGTCGCCGTGGACGAGGACGTCGACGCGACGCTGCGCGCGCCCGGGTTCCCGCCGCTCGACTTCGTCCGCGTGCCGGAGGGCAAGGCGGTGAAGAACCGGCTGCACCTCGACCTGCGCGCGACCGACTACGCGGCCGCCGTCGCGGCGGCGCTGGCGCACGGCGCGGTACCCGCGCCCGACGTCTACGGCGGCGACCGGTGGACGGTGCTCCGCGACCCCGGCGGCAACGAGTTCTGCATCCTGCGGCCCCGCCCGTAGGCGCCGGGAACGCGTGGGTTGGTCCGGGAACGTCACCTCGATACGGCCCCCCGTGACCACGTATGGGCTACCTGGGGACCACCCAAGTCGTGACGTTCGGCATCTGGCCCGGATGCCCCGTCCGGCCGAAGGTTGAGCAACCGCACGAGTCACGCGTGGCGCGCTCGCGCCACCCACGCACGCCGGGACGGGGGAACGATGACGAGGGTCCTGCTGGTCGAGGACAGCGCGGGCGACGCGATGCTCGTCCGCCTCTCCCTGGGCCGGCTGCCCGCGCGCCCGGACGTCACCTGGGTCGAGACGCTGGCCGCCGCCCGCGCCGCCCTGTCCGGGCAGGCGTTCGACTGCGTGCTCCTCGACCTGGACCTGCCGGACGCCGACGGGCTGGACGTGCTCGACGGCGTGCTGGACGAGGCGCCGGAGGTCGCCGTCGTCGTGCTGACCGGCCGCCACGACGACCGGCTCGCCGCCGAGGCCGTGCAGCACGGCGCGCAGGACTACCTGCTCAAGCACGAGGTGTCGCCGCCCATCCTGGAACGCGCCATCCGCTACGCGGTCGAGCGCGCCGCCGTCCGCGCGGTGCTCGCGCAGCGCGAGGCGGAGCAGCGGGCGCTCGTCGCGAGCCTGCGCGAGGGCGTCGTCGCGATCGATGCCACCACCGGCACCGTCACCGACGCCAACGACGCCGCGGCCCGCATCCTGGGCCGCCCCGCCGAGGAGCTGCGCGGCCGTTCCTGGCTGCTGGGCGAGACCGTGCGCGACGACGGCACGCCCCTGCCGGACGGCGACGACCCGGCGGCGGTGGCGCTGCGCACCGGCGAGCCGGTCACCGGCGCCGTGATCGGCGTCACCCACCCGGACGGCACCTGCCGCTGGGTCGAGGTCAACGTCGCGCCGGTCGCGCCGGTCCTGCCCGGCCGGGCGGGGACGCCGTTCGCGGCGGTCGCGTCGTTCCGCGACATCACCGCGCGGCGCGCGGCGGCGGAGGAGATCCGCGTCCAGGCCGCCCTGCTCGACGCCGCCGGCAACGCCATCTTCGCCGTCGACCGGGCCGGCACCATCCGGTACTGGAACTCCGGCGCCGAGGCGATGTACGGCTGGTCCGCGGGCGAGGTCGTCGGCCGGACGGCGATGGACGTGGCGGCGTTCGCGGCGCTGGTCGAGCGCTCCGCCGAGATCGCGGGCTCGTTGCTGCGCGGCGCCGCGTGGACGGGCGACGTGGACGCGGTGCGCCGCGACGGGTCGCTGGTCCGCACGCTGATGACCGCGACGCCGCTGCGCGACGCGTCCGGGGAGCTCCGGACGATCATCGCGGTGGCCACGGACATCGGCGCGCGCCGCGCGGCGGAGGACGCGGCACGGCGGCTGAAGTCGCTGGTCGACTCCTCCGACGACGCGATCATCGGCCGCACCCTCGACGGCGTCGTCACGAGCTGGAACCCGGCCGCCGAGCTCCTCACCGGCTACACCGCCGAGGAGGCCATCGGCCGGCACGCGACGTTCACGATCCCGCCGGAGCGGCACGGCCAGATCCACGACGTGCTGGCGGCGGTGGTGCGCGGCGAGCCGGTGCCGACGTACGAGCAGGTCGTCGTCCGCAAGGACGGCACCCAGGTCGACATCTCGCTCACCGTGTCGGTGATCCGCGACGAGAACGGCGCGGTCATCGGCTCGTCCGCGATCGCCCGTGACATCACCGAGCAGGTCCGGCTGCGGCGCGCGGCCGAGGAGGACCGGCGCCGGCTCGCGGAGGCGCAGGAGATCGCCGGGCTCGGCAGCTTCGAGCACCTGCTGGACGACGGGACGCTCATCTGGTCCACCGAGCTGTACCGCATCTTCGGGCTGCCCGACGGCACGCCGTTGCACGAGTCGATGCTGCTCGACCTGGTGCACCCGGAGGACCGCGCGACGCTGTGGGACGCGTCCCACGCGGCGCGGGAGCGCAGCGAGCCGCTGGACGTGACGTACCGCATCGAACGTCCCGACGGCGAGGAGCGCATCCTCACCGCGCGGGTGCGCGGCGACCGCGACGGCGAGGGCCCGGTGACGCGGATCGTCGGCACCGTCCTCGACGTCACCGACCGCGAGCGCGTCGACGGCGAGCGCCGCGCGGCCGAGCGGCGGTTCGAGCTCGGCTTCGACCGTTCCGCCGCCGGCAGCGCGATCGCCGACCTGGAGGGGCGGCTGGTGCGGGTCAACGCGGCGTTGTGCCGGCTGCTCGGCCGCTCCGAGGCGGACCTCGTCGGGCGGTGCCCGGAGGAGCTGGCGCACGGCGAGCAGGCGTGGACGCCGTTCGCCGAGGCGGTCGCGACCGGCCGCAACGCCGGCGGCGAGGTGCGGTTCCTGCGCCCGGACGGCGACTCCGTGCACACCATCGTCGACGTCGCCGTCGTGCACGGCGAGGCCGGCGAGCCGGAGTACCTGTTCGCGCAGCTCCTCGACATCACCCGCCGCAAGCACGCCGAGCGCGCGCTGGCGCACCAGGCGCTGCACGACTCGCTCACCGGCCTGCCGAACCGCGCGCTGCTGCTCGACCGCCTCGACCACGCGCTCGCCCGCCGCGCGCGGCGGTCCGAGTCGGTCGCCGTGCTGCTCGTGGACCTCGACCAGTTCAAGCTCGTCAACGACGGCCTCGGCCACTCCGCGGGCGACGCGCTGCTCGTGCACGCCGCGACGCGGCTCGTCGCGGCCGTGCGCCCCGGCGACACCGTCTGCCGGCTCGGCGGCGACGAGTTCGTCATCTGCTGCGAGGACGTCGACGGGCCGGACGAGGCGCGCGAGATCGCCGAGCGGGTCGCGGAGGCGTTCGCGGCGCCGTTCGCGGTCGAGGGCCGCGAGCTGTTCACCACGGCGAGCGTCGGCGTCACCGTGTCGACCGGCTCGTCCACCGCGAACGCGTTGCTGCGCGACGCCGACGCCGCGATGTACCGCGCGAAGGAGCGCGGCCGGGCGCGCGTCGAGCTGTTCGACGAGGGGCTGCGCGAGCGCGCGACCGCCCGGCTGGCGACCGCCACGGCGTTGCGGCGCGCGTTGGCGAAGCGGGAGTTCGAGGTCCACTACCAGCCGGTCGTCTCCCTGGACGACGAGCGCACCGTCGGCTTCGAGGCGTTGGTGCGCTGGAACGACCCGCAGCGCGGCCTGGTGCCGCCGTCGGAGTTCATCGCGGTGGCCGAGGAGACCGGCCTGATCGTGCCGCTCGGGACAGAGGTGCTGCGCCAGGCGACGCGGCAGCTCGCCGCGTGGACCGCGTCGCACCCCGCCGCCCGCGACGTCACCGTCTCCGTCAACGTCTCCGCCCGCCAGCTCGTGGACCCCGAGCTGGTGCCCACCGTCGCGCGGACGCTCGCCGACTCCGGGCTGGCGCCGCACCGGCTGCACCTCGAGATCACCGAGACCGTCCTCATGGACGACGTCGACGGGTCGATCGAGGTGCTGCGGGCGCTGGCGGCGCTCGGCGTGACGTTGGAGATCGACGACTTCGGCACCGGCTACTCGTCGCTGAGCTACCTGAAGCGGCTGCCGGTGGACACGCTCAAGGTGGACCGGTCGTTCGTCGCCGGCATCGACCGCGACCCCGACGACGCGTCGATCGTCGCCGCGATCGCCGCCCTGGGGCGCGCGCTCGGCCTGCGGCTGCACGCCGAGGGCGTCGAGGACGAGCACCAGCGGGCGGCGTTGCGGGCGCTCGGCTGCGACGTCGCGCAGGGCTACCACTGGAGCGCGCCGGTGCCGGCCGAGGAGGCCGCGCGGTGGCTGCGTCGCCGACCGCGCACCGTCCTGCCGCACCAGCGCGCGGGCGGCGGCGACGTGCTCCCGATGGCCCGCCGCGCGGCCGCCCGCCGCTAGGTCTTGCGGGTCAGGCGGCCGGCGGCTCCGGCAGCAGGCCGAGCTGCGCCATGACCGCCAGGTCGTTCATCAGCACCGTGTGCCGGTAGCCGAGGCCGCCGCGGAACTCCGCGATGTTGAGGCTGGCGAAGTCGACGCTCCGCCCGGTCGCGGGGATGCCGTTGAAGTCGCCGGTGTGGGTGCCGGTGGCGCGCACCGACCAGGCGATCCGGTCGCCCTCCTCGATCAGGTCGCCGACCTCGCAGTGGATGTCCGCGAAGCCGTTGCGCCACGCCGTGACGTAGCCCTTGAACCCCTCGCGGTCGAACGTCCCCTGCGGCGTGACCGTCCGGAAGTCCGGGTGGAACAGGTCGTCCACCATGTCGATCTTGCCGAGGTTGATGACCTCGTCGAACATGCGCCGGATGGTGTCCTTGTTGGACATGGCTGGTCTCCTCCCGTTCGGCGCGAACGACGCTCCTCGCGCGCGCGGGTGGTCGGCAAGAGCGCGTTCGGGCTAGCCCGCCGTCGGACACCGAGGTGTGCCTGCGCAGTTCTGCCCATGGTGGCGCCGTTGTCGCGACGGTATTTCCAGTGCGCCAGCAATCTGCCAGCATCCGAAGCAGCTCTGCAACGGACCGTCGAAACCCGTCGGCCGTGCCCGCTGGTCCGCGGCGCCACGGATGGCAATGTGGACACTGCCGGTACGTGTGCGTCGGCCGCGAGGTCAATGGTCAGAGAATTGAAGACGGGGGTTGGCTGGTGGGCTCGAGCGATCCCACGGCATGGGCCGTGACCGCGACCGGTTACATGCTTCCTACACTTGTCGCCGTCGTCCGGCGGACAGGGATGCTTCACCGGCGAGCTCTCGGCAACGCCTGCTTTGGGTGGCTCGTTGTGCCGTGGCTCTATTACCTGTACCGAGCCATCACTGATATCCGTCCACAGGTCGTTCCGGGGCGGCGTCCGTGGCGAGGCGTCACGTGGGACACGGGATGGCGCCAGAATGTCCTTGCGGTGCTGTTATGGCAGCGCGCTCCCGGGTGGTACCCCGACCCGAAAGTGCCGCGAGTTCACCACCCGTACTGGAATCCGCTCCGCTACTTCGACGGTCAACGATGGACCGATTCGGTATACGTGACGCCGGCATGGCTACCGGACCCGGACGGGTCGGTATGGCTGCGCTGGTGGGACGGTGACGACTGGGCTGGCGAGTACATGGCCCCTCCTCCCGCGGTCTGCGGGCATCCGGTCGAGTACAAGGGAGCGGCCCGGTACGACGGGCGCGAGTCATGCACCCTGTGCGGCTGGATCGGACCGTGTCCCCACCTCAGGCGCATTTCGTCCCAGTACCCGGGCGCGCTGGGACCGGACATCGACTGCGGCGACTGCGGTGCCGTGCTCGCCCGGGGCTCCCGATACGCCCCTCCGCCTCCCCCCAGCCGGTGACGACGGCTCGACCTGCGAACCAGGGACTATGAGCTCGACTCGGTGGTCCAGGAGGCCCACAACGCCGCGTACGAGCCGTGGGCGGCGAGCAGCTCGTCGTGGGCGCCGAGCTCGGTGACGCGCCCGCCCTCCACGACCGCGACCCGGTCGGCGTCGTGCGCGGTGTGCAGGCGGTGCGCGATCGCGACGACGGTACGGCCGCGCAGCACGGCGCCGAGGGAGCGTTCGAGATGGCGGGCCGCGCGCGGGTCGAGCAGCGACGTGGCCTCGTCCAGCACGAGCGTGTGCGGGTCGATCAGCACCAGCCGCGCGAGCGCGAGCTGCTGCTGCTGCGCGGGTGTGAGCGCGTACCCACCGGAGCCGACCCGGGTGCCGAGGCCGTCCGGCAACGCGTCCGCCCAGTCGAGCGCGTCGACCGCCGCGAGAGCCGAGCGCAACGTCGCGTCGTCCGCGTCCGGCGCGGCGAGGCGGAGGTTGTCGGCGACGGTGCCCGCGAACACGTGGTGCTCCTGCGTCACCAGCGCCACCTCGCGGCGCAGCCGGTCCAGCGGCAGCTCGAGCAACGGCACGCCGCCGAGCTCGACGCGACCGGTGCGGGGGCCGTGGATGCCGGCGAGGAGCCGGCCGATGGTGGACTTGCCGGCGCCGGAGGGGCCGACGACGGCGAGGCGTTCGCCGGGCTCGACGCCGAGGTCGACGCCGTGCAGCACGTCCCGGCCGTCGACGTAGGCGAACCGCACGTCGGCGACGTCGAGGCGTTCCCCGTCGGGCTCGGCGCCGGTCGGCGCCCGGTCGTCCGGAACGGCCGTGACGCCGACGAGGCGGGCCAGCGAGGACGCGCCGATCTGGAGCTCGTCCAGCCAGCCGAGCAGCCGGTCGAGCGGGTCGAGGAGCTGCTGCACGTAGAGGGTGACGGCGGTGACCTGCGCGAGGGAGGCGAGGCCGCGCGCGTGCAGCCAGCCGCCGAGCAGCAGCACACCGATGACCGGCGCGAGGAACGACACGTCGACGAACGGGAACCACCGGCAGCGCAGCCCGAGCGTGTACAGCTCGGCGTCGACGGCGGTCGCGAGGTCGGCCTCGCTGCGCCGCACCCGCCGCGACCGCAGGCCCAGCGCCTCGACGGTGCGCGCGCCCTCCGCCGTCTCGGTCAGGCCGGCGGTGAACGTCGCGAACGTCACGCGCTCCCGCAGGTACCCGGCCGGCGCGCGGCGCAGGTACCACCGCGTCGACACCCACAGCGGCGGCACCGCGACCAGCCCGGCGAGCGCGATGCGCGGCGCGACGAGGAACGCCGCCACCATCGTCACCAGCGTCGTCGTCCCGGCGACGACGACCTCGGGCACGGCGTCGCGGACGGTGCGCGCCAGCGTGTCGACGTCGCTCGTCATGCGGGTGAGCAGGTCGCCGGAGCCGGCGCGTTCGACGGTCGACAGCGGCAGGTCCACGACGCGCGCCAGGAAGTCCTCGCGCAGCTCGGCGAAGACGCGTTCGGCGAGCGTCAGCGACACCAGCCGCGAGACGCGGGTGAGCGCGGTCTGGAGCAGCACGAACGCCGCCAGCAGCAACGCGACCGTGTCGACGTGCGCGCGCGTGGTGCCGCGCGACACCGACTCGACCAGCCGCCCCAGCAACGGCGGTCCGGCGAGCCCGGCGACCGCCGCGGCGGCGTAGAGCGCGACGGCGGCGACGAGCGCGCGCGGGTGCCGGCGCAGCAGCAGCCGCGCGTAGGCACGGACGTCGCGGACGTGCGCGACGGGGAGGCGTTCGCTCACGCCTCGTCCCGCACGACGACGCCCCGGTACAGCGGCGACTCGGCCAGCAACGTCCGGTGCGGGCCGGTCGCGACGACCCGCCCCTCGTGCAGCAGCGCGACGACGTCGGCGCGGTCGAGCAGCAGCGGGCTGGTGGTGCAGACGACGGTGGCCAGGCCGGCGCGCGCGGCGCGCAGCCGGTCCGCGATCCGCGCCTCGGTGTGCGCGTCGACGGCGCTCGTCGGCTCGTCCAGCACGAGCACGTCGGCGCCGGTCGCGAGCGCGCGGGCCAGCACCAGGCGCTGCCGCTGCCCGCCGGAGAGGGAACGGCCGCGTTCCTCCAGGTCGGCGTCGAGCCCGCCGGGCAGCGCGTCGACGACGTCGGCGGCGTCGGCGGCGTCGACCCACCGGGGGGCGTCGGCGCCGAGGTCCTCGCGCAGCGGCCCGCTGAACAGCGTGGGGTTCTTGTCGACCACGACGACGCGGCGGCGCACCACGTCGAGCGGCAGGTCGCGCAGCGGCACGCCGCCGAGCGTGACGTCGGCGTCGACCCAGCGGCCGAGGCGTTCGGTCAGCTCGGTGGCGGCCTGCGCGTCGGCGCTGACGACGGCGGTGAGCCGGTCCGGCTCGACCACGAGGCCGGACGCGGCGTCGGCGAGCGGCGCGCCGGCGGGCGGCTCCGGCGCCGGGTCGGCGGGGTCGGGGAGGACGGGCGCGAGCCGCAGCAGCGTCACCGCGCGCCGCGCCGCGACGAACGCGCGCGTCACCTTGTCGGCCGCCTCGGTGACGACGCGCAACGGCGTGAGCAGGAACGCCGCGTACCCGTAGAACGCGACCAGCTCGCCCGGCGTGATCCGCCCGGACAGGGCGAACCGCGCGCCGAGCCAGGTCACCAGCACGACGAACGTGCCGGGCACGAGCACCTGCGTCGCGTCGAGGAGTGACTGCGTGCGGGCGACGGCGACGCCGGCGGTGCGGACGCGTTGCGACTCCTCGCGATACCGGGCGACGAACGCGTCCTCGCCGCCGATGCCGCGCAGCACCCGCAGCCCGGCGACGGTGTCGGCGCCGAGCGCGGTGAGGTCGCCCATGGCGGCGCGCTGGCGTACCTGGCGGCGGTGCAACGGCCGCATGAGCGGCCCGAGCAGCAGCGTGAACGCCGGCACGCCGAGCACGACGACGAGCCCGAGCGCGATCGACGCGCGGAGCAGCAGCACCGCGACGAGCGCGAACGACACGACCGCCCCGGCGCCGCGCGCGGTGATGTCGAACGTGCGGGCGATGGCGGTGGCGTCGGTGGCGCCGACGGCGACGACCTCGCCGGTGCTGGTGAGCCGGTCGAGGGAGCCGCCGAGCGCGGCGACGTGGCGGACCGCCCACTGCTCGGTGCGGCACCAGGAGACGAGCCAGTTCGTGACGGCGGCGCGGTGCCGCAGCACGCCCGACACCGCCTGCAACGTCCCGACGCCGGCGAGCACGGCCGCCCAGGCGAGCAGCGACCCGCTGTCGCGGGGGCGCACCCCGCGGTCGATCGCCCGCCCGACGACGAACGGCACGACGGCCTGGCACCCCATCCAGACGACGCCGTAGAGCATCCCGAGCGCGAGGCTGGCCTTCTGCAGCGACGCCACCCGCAGCAGGTACCGCCCGGGCGACCGGAGGTCCGGCGTCCCCGGGTCGTCCAACGGCACTCGGCGCACGAGCCCCGACGCTACGTCACGCCGCCGAGGAGCGCCCGGGAGTTTGCGATGGGCGGAAGGAGGCGGGGGAGGACGGGGGCGGGGTTGAGGGGGTCCCGCGACTAAAGGGAGCGCCGCGCAGCGGCGCG